>CAZZYU010000005.1:30002-64830 GCA_964658375.1 uncultured Acetobacteraceae bacterium
AGGGTCGCGGTCGTCGGCGGCGGGCCGGCGGGCATGGAGGCGGCGCGCTCGCTGGCGCTGACCGGTCATCGGGTCACGCTGTATGAGTCCGGCGCGCGCCTGGGCGGGCAGTTCCGGATGGCGTCCCGGATCCCGGGCAAGGAGGACTACGCGGGCACGATCGCGTACTTCGAGGCCGAGCTGGATCGCCTCGGGGTCGACGTCGTCCTGCGCCACGCGGTCGCCACCGCGCAGGAGCTCGCCGGGTGTGACGCCGTGGTGCTCGCCACCGGCGTGACGCCGCGGTCGGTGACGATCCCCGGCGCCGACGCGCCGCACGTGCACAGCTACGCCGCGCTGCTGGATCCCGATGCCCCGTGGGGTGCGGAGGGGGGCCCCGGAGTCGCCGTGACCGGCGCGGTCGCGATCATCGGCGCGGGTGGGATCGGGCTCGACGTCGCCCATCTGCTCAGCCACCGAGCCGCGGCCGATCCGATCGGGGTGTTCTACGCCGCCTACGGCCTGCGCGGCGCCACCGCGTCGGAGGCAGACCAGCGCTCGCCGCGGCCGGTGACGTTGATGCGCCGGCGCGGGCGGATCGGCGGGTCGGTCGGCCCCACGACCCGCTGGGTGACCGTGGCAGCCCTCCAGCGCGCCGGCGTGCGGCTGATCACCGAGATCGAGTACGAGCGAATCGAGCCGGGCGTCGTGCATGTGCGAGACGCCGGCGCCGCGCGGCAGGTCGCCGCCGACACGGTGATCGTGTGCGCGGGACAGGCGCCGCAGCGTGACCTGGCCGACGCGCTCGTCGCGGCGCGGATCCCCCACGTGGTGATCGGCGGCGCCCAGCGCGCGGGCGACCTGGACGCCGAGCGGGCGTTCCGCGAGGGCGCGCAGGCCCCGGCGGCGCTCGGGGCCCTGATAGGTTCGCGCCCGTGACCGGCGCGCCGCTGATCCGATGGGGGCTCACCGTGCCGTTCACCGGCGTGCCCCTGGCCGACCATTTCGACCTCTACCGGCGCGCCGAGGCGCTGGGCTACGACGACCTGTGGTCCGGTGAGACGCCGACCGGCACCGACGGCTTCACGACGCTGTCGATGGCGATCCCCGTCACCGAGCGCATGCGCCTGGTCACCGGGATCGTCAACCCCTACACGCGCGGTCCGGCGGTGCTCGCCCAGACCGCGGGCGCGCTGCAGGAGGCCAGCGGCGGTCGCTTCGTGCTCGGCCTGGGCGCCTCCTCCGACGTGATCGTCGAGCGCTTCAACGGCCTCGCGTTCGAGAAGCCGCTGTCGCGGATGCGCGAGGTGGTGTCCCAGCTGCGCCCGGTGCTCAGCGTGCCCGCCGGCAAGGGCTTCGGCGGGCTGCGCCTGGAGCGGCCGGTCACCACGCCGGTGCCGATCGTGGTCGCGGCGCTGCGCGAGCGCATGCTCGGGCTCGCCGGAGCGGTCGCCGACGGCGCGTTCACCAACTTCCTGCCGATCTCCGGGCTGCCCCAGGTGCTCGCCGCCCATCGTGCCGGCGAGGCCGCCGCCGCCCGGCCCGAGGGGTCGACCGAGCTGGCCTGCAGGTTCTTCATCATCCCCGGTGAGGAGGAGGCCGCGCTCAACCTCGCCCGCGCGATGTTCGTCGCCTACGGCAGCGTCTCGGTCTACGCGGCCTTCTACCGCTGGCTGGGCTGGGGCGCCCAGCTGGACCCGATGGTGCAGGCGTACACGGCCGGTGACCGCGCGCGGGCGATGGAGCTCGCCCCCGAGGAGCTCATCCGTGAGATCTACCTGATGGGCTCGATCGATCAGATCCGCGACCGGCTGAGCGAGTTCGCCGCGGGCGGCGTCCGCACCGCCGTGCTCACCCCGATCACCGCCCCCGAGCGGCTCCAGGAGACCCTGGAGGCGCTCGCTCCGTGACCGCGCACGAGGGTCCTGCCCGCCCGTGAGCGCGCACGACCGTGGGGCCCGCCCGCGCTGCTACATCGCCAGCCCGCTGGGGTTCACCGAGGCCGGGCGCGACTACTACGCGCGGGTCTACCTGCCCGCCCTGTCGACGGTGGTGGAGCCCGTTGATCCGTGGGCGCTGACCTCGGCGATGGAGGTGGCCGCGGCCATGCGCTCCGGCCGCCAGGCCGAGCTGGCGCGCACGATCGGCGACCGCAACACGACGGCGCTGCGGTCGTGCACGCTGCTGGCGGCCCTGTTGGAGGGCCAGGAGCTCGACGCCGGCACCGTCGCCGAGCTCGGCTACGGCGCGGCTCTCGGTCTGACCTGCTTCGGGCTGCGCTCCGATCTGCGCCTGACCGGCGAGGAGGGCGTGCGCGTCAACCTGCAGGTGGAGGCGTTCGTCACCGAGAGCGGAGGCCGGGTCGTCGCGTCGCTCGCCGAGCTCGTCGCGGCGCTGCAGGACGCCGTGGGCTGACCGTCGCACCGGTCATCCGCCGCGGTCATCCGTTCGGATGATGAAGTTCGCATCCCGGACTGCCGATAGAGGAGGGATGTCTCTCGTCTCCGCGACTCGGCGGGCGTTCGCAACCGATCCCGCCGCGGTCGGCTCGCCGGGCGCGCCCGGAACCCAAGTGCACGCCCTCGCCGATGGGCACGTCCCGGCCGACGGGCACGCACCCCGCGACGAGGTGATCTGGAGCGCGGCGATCGACTCCCTGATCACGCAACTGGCGGTGCTTGACGAACGTGGGGAGATCATCGCCGTCAACCGGGCGTGGCTTCAATTCGCCGATGAGCGAGCGATCGGCGACCGCGGCGTCGGGGTCAACTACCTCGAGGTCTGCGACGCGTCTGACAACCCCGCGACCGCGCGGGTGGCCGCCGGGCTGCGGGAGATCCTCGCCGGCCGCCGGGATCACTTCTCGCTCGAGTATCCCCGCCCCGTCGGTGCCGAGGAGCGGTGGTTCGTCATGCGCGCCACCCGCCACGCCGCCGGTGAGCGGATCCACGTCGTCATCTCCTTCCACGACGTGAGCGAGCGCCATGAGTCCCAACGCCAGCTCACGCTCGCGCGCGACTACCTGCGGGCCGTCACCGACAGCATCGGTGAGGGGATGTTCACGCTCGACGTCGACGGCCGGCTGACTTACATCAACCAGGCCGCGCAGGATCAGCTCGGGTGGTCGATGGATGAGCTCAGCAACCGGCTGATGCACGACGTCACGCATTCTCGCGAAAGCGACGGGGGCCCTCCGGCGTCGGTCGAGAACCCGATCTTCCGCGCCTACCACGACGGCGTGGCGACCCGCGTCGACGATGACGTCTTCATCTGCCGCGACGGGACCGAGCTGCCGGTCGCCTACACCGCGGCGCCGTTCGCGACCCAGGACGGGGTCGACGGGTGCGTCGTCGTGTTTCGCGACATCACCGCTCGCAAGGCGGAGGCCGCGCGCGTCGAGCGTGAGCTGGACAAGCTCGAGTGGGTCAAGCACATCCGTGACGCGCTGGCGCGGGATCGGTTCGAGCTCTACGCCCAGCCGATCGTCGACCTGCGCACCGGCCGGGTCACCCAGCGCGAGCTGCTGCTGCGGATGCTCGACCCCCACGCGCCGGACGGCTCAGGGAAGGTCATCGCCCCCGGCGCATTCCTGCCGGTCGCCGAGGAGTACGGCTTCATCACCGACATCGACCGCTGGGTCCTGGACCGCGCCGCACACCTCGCGGCCACGGGCCTTGACGTCGAGGTCAACGTGTCGGCGGCATCGATCAGCGACCCGAAGCTGATCGAGCACATCGAGCGAGCGCTGCGGCGCACCGGCGCCGATCCGCGACGGATGCTGTTCGAGATCACCGAGACCGCGCTGATGGCCGACGAGCAGGCGGCACGGAGCTTCGTGCTCGCGCTCCACACCCTCGGTTGCAAGCTCGCGCTGGATGACTTCGGCACCGGCTACGGGGGCTTCACCTACCTCAAGCAGCTTCCGATCGACACGCTCAAGATCGACATCGAGTTCGTCCGTGACCTCGTGCAGAACGAGGCCAGCCGCAAGGTGGTGGAGGCGATCGTCAAGCTCGCCGGCAGCTTCGACCTCAAGACGGTGGCCGAGGGGGTCGAGGACGAGGAGACGCTTGGCCTTCTGCGGGAGATGGACGTAGACTTTGCTCAGGGTTATCACATCGCTCGCCCGGCTCCGCTCGAGCTCGGCGAACGACCTGAGCACAGAGGAGGCCTTTCGTGAGCGATCGTCGGGAGGGCGAGCAGCGCGACGTCGACCAGGAGCAGTCGATGATGGATCTGGATCAGAGCATCGCCGACCGCGAGCAGGCGCGCGCCGACCGGCAGCAGGCCGACCACGACGATGCGCAGGAGGAGCTTGATGCGCAGACGCGTCAGTTGGCCGAGGGCGATTTCCAGGCGCGAGTGCTCAGCGCGCACCGGCAGGGCGAGTTTGACCGCGCGCAGCAGCGCCGCGACGCTCACCAAACCCAGGTGGATGACACGCAGAGCGGACTTGAGCAGCGCCAGCGCCGTCTCGATGAGGCGATGGACCTCCTGTCGCAGCCCGATGCCCCGAGCTCGATGACGACCGAGGACCAGCTGCGTTCGTTCGAAGAGGCTCGCCACGAGGCCGCGCGGCTGCGCGCCCGCGCGGCGCTGCTGCGTGCCGAGGAGGCTCGCCGGCGGGCCGAGCAGGCGCTGGCCCGGGCCGAGCGAAACCCGCCTCGTTAGGACGGCCTCAGGCCGCGGCCGAGGTGACGAGCGTCGTCTGCGGCGAGATGTAGGTGCCGCGGTTCTCGCCGCGACAGATCTTGGTGATCGCGTCGGGTTCTTCGAAGTCGAACACGTGCAGCGGCAGGCCGTGGTCGCGGGCGAGCACGATCGCGGTCTGATCCATGACGCGCAGATCGCGCTCGAGCACGTCGTTGTAGCCGAGTGAGTCATAGCGCCGCGCCTGCGGGTTGGTGCGCGGGTCGGAGTCATAGATGCCGTCGACGCCGTGCTTGGCGAGCAGGATCGCTTCGGCGTTGACCTCGATCGCGCGCTGCACCGAGGCGTAGTCGGTCGTCACGTAGGGCTGACCGATGCCGGCGGCGAGCAGCACCAGGCGGGCGCTCTCCAGATGGGAGATCGCGCGCAGGCGGATGAACGGCTCGGCGACCGACTGGATCGGGACCGCCGTCATCAACCGCACGTCCTCCAGCCCGCGATGCTTCAGCACGCCACGCATGAGGATGCCGTTCATCACCGTGCCGAGCATCCCGATGTTGTCGGCCTCGGCGCGCTCGATCGACCAGTCGTCGGCGACGTTGCCACGAAAGAAGTTGCCGCCTCCCACGACGACCGCCTCCTCGATGCCGAGGTCACGTGCCGCGATCAGCTGATCGGCGACGTAGCCGAGTGCGTGGTTATCCAGGCCGAAGTCCGCTGCCCCGGCAAAGGCCCGACCACTGAGCTTGACCACGACGCGGCGATAGCGCAGGTCAGACACGCGGCAAGCCTAGCTGACCGGGCTCCGAGCGGCATGCGAAGCTGCCAGGCTGTGCCGAGAGCCCGAATCCGCCCATCCGACCGCAGGCTGCGGGAGCGTTCGATCGACGGCCGCCGCTGGTACTCCGTGCAGCCCAACGTCCCCGGCCGCGGGATCGTCGCCGGCTACACGCTGCGCTTCTGGACGATCGTCGTCGTGCTCGGAGCGGTCGCCGGAGCCGGCGCGGCGGCGCTCGTCGCGCTGCTGCGGCTCGTTCAGCACCTCGCCTACGGCTACCGCAAGGGTCCGTTCCTGGACGGCGTGGCGGCCGCGGTCGGATGGCGCCACATCGTCGCGTTGCTGATCGCAGCGGCGCTCGTCGCGCTCGGCGTGCTCGTCCTCGGCCGGTTTGCCGGCAACGGGCACGGCGGGAGCATCGACGTCTCGGAGGCGCTGTGGCTCCGGGGCGCCCGGCTCGATGTCCTGCCGAGCGTCGCGCGGGCGGTGCTGTCGATCGTCACCGTCGCCCTCGGCGTGTCGCTGGGCCGCGAGGGCGCCCCCCAGACGATCGGCGCCGTCGCGGCCTCCAAGCTGTCTGACTGGGGGCGGCTGCCGATGTGGCAGCGCCGGCTGCTCGTCGCCTCCGGCGCCGGCGCCGGGTTCGCCGCGGTCTACAACGTGCCCCTCGGCGGCGCTCTGTTCGCGCTTGAGGTCCTGCTCGGCACGGTCTCGCTGCCGCTCGTGCTGCCGGCGCTGGCCACTTCGGTGATCGCGACCGCGGTCGCGTGGACGACGCTCGGCACCGACCCCATCTATCGGCTGCCGCATTACGCGCTGCATCCCGAGCAGATGCTGTGGGCGCTGCTTGCCGGCCCGATCATCGGCTGGGCGGGAGTCGGATGGGTGCACCTGATCCGCCGGGCCTCGTCGCTGCAACCCCGTCGCCGGGGCCGGTTCGTGGCCCCGGTGGTCGTCTTCGCGATCCTCGCCCTCGTCTCGCTGCAGTACCCGCAGCTGCTGGGCAACGGCAAGGGCGTCGTCCAGCTGGGCGCGCTCGGGGAGCTGTCGCTGGGCCTGATGGTGGTGCTGCTCGTGCTCAAGCCCCTGGCCACGGCGGCCTGCCTCGGCGCGGGCTCGCCGGGCGGCCTGTTCACCCCGACGCTCACCATCGGCGTCCTGCTCGCGGGCATTCTGGGTTCGGTCTGGAGCCACGTCTGGCCTGGCGCGACGCTCGGCAGCTACGCGCTGATCGGCGGCGGAGCGTTTCTGGCGGCCGCGATGCAGGGCCCCCTGTCGGGCGTCGTGCTCGTGCTCGAGCTGACGCGCAACTCCGACGCGCTGATGGCCCCGACGCTGCTGGCGGTCACCGAGGCCACGGTCATCGCCCGGCGGCTGGGGGCCCCCTCGATCTACTCCGCGCGCCTCCAACCCGGTCCCGACACCCTCGAGCGCCTGTCGCCGGGCGTGGCCGCGATCACGACGCTGGATCAGACGCCGCAGCCGGCTCCCGAGGTCGCTCCGGAGCCGGAGGCGCCGTCACCCCCGGAGCAGCCGGCGCCGTGACCGGCGCGGAGCGCGCGGCGCGCGCCGTCACACGGTCCAGCAGCAGCGCGACCCGCGGGTAGCGGACCGGGGCGAGGCGAACGAGCAGGTCGACGAGCTTGGCGTCGGTGCCGACGCGGATCCGCGGCCGGTCGTGCTCGACGCCGTCGACGATGATCCTCGCCGCCTGCCCGGCGTCCAGCTTGAGCAGCTTCTCGTTGTAGATGCGGGCCCGCGCGCGGTCGGCGTCGGTCGTCTCGATCCCGAGCGCGTCCGCGGTGAGCAGGGCGTTGCTGGCGATCTGGGTGGCGACACCGCCGGGGTGCACGCAGCTGACGCCGACCGGGAGCCGGGCCTGCAGCATCTCGGTGCGCAGCGTCTCGGTGAACCCGCGCACCCCGAACTTCGACGTGCAGTACGCCGACAGCTTGGCCTGCGCGAAGTAGCCGTTGAGGCTCGAGGTGTTGATCACGTGTCCGTCTCCGGAGGCGATCACGTGGGGCAGGAACGCCTTGGTCCCATAGATGACGCCCCACAGGTTGATGTTGATCACGCGTTCGAGCTCGCGGTACTCGGAGTCCAGGATCGTGTGCCCCGAGGCGATGCCCGCGTTGTTGTAGATCTGGTGCACCGTTCCGAAGTGGGCGACGACCGCCTCGGCGTACTCCTGCACCGCGCTGCGGTCGGCGACGTCAAGTTGTTGGGAGTGCACGTCGGCGGTGAGCGGGGAAAGCAGCTCGGCGGTGGCCGCCAGCCCCGCCTCGTCGACGTCGGAGATCGAGACCCGGGCGCCGCGTCGGGCGAGCTCGAGCGCGACCGCGCGGCCGATGCCCGAGCCGGCGCCGGTGATCGCCGCGACCTTGCCGCCGACCGCGCTCATGCGCTCGCCAGCGTCGCCGCCGGTCGCGCGTCGGCCGCGGCCGACGTCGTGAAGCGGAGGTTGGGATCGGCCACCGGCGCGTGGCGCAGCTGCTTGACATCGACCGAGTAGCTCATCGGCAGGTTCCATGGCGCCCGCGCACCCTGGCGCGGCAGCTGGCCGATCGAGCGCAGCACGTAGCCGGCGGAGAAGTCCAGCAGCGGCCGCGTGTCCATCGGCTCGGGCGGCAGCTTGGGCACGCAGCTGTCATAGCCGTGCTCGTCCATGTAGCGCAGCAGCCGGCACCAGTGCTCGCAGACGAGATCGACCTTGAGCGTCCAGGAGGCGTTGGTGTAGCCGATCGCGTAGGCGTAGTTCGGTAGATCGGAGAGCATCATGCCCCGGAACGCGATCCGCTCGCCGACCGCCATCGGCGTGCCGTCGACGGTCACCTGCACCCCGCCGAACGCGCGCAGATTGAGCCCGGTCGCGGTGATGATGATGTCGGCCGGCAGCGTCTCCCCGGACGCCAGGCGGATCCCCTCCGCGACGAAGCGCTCGATCCGGTCGGTGACCACCGACGCCCGGCCGCTGCGGATCGTCTTGAACAGGTCGCCGTCGGGGACGAGGCACAGCCGCTGGTCCCAGGGGTCATAGCGGGGCTTGAAGTGCGTGTCGACGGGATAGTGGGCGGGCAGCTGACGAGCCGTGATCTGCCGCAGCAGCGTGCGGGCCGCGCGCGGGTAGCGCCGGCAGAACCGGTAGGTGAGCTGCTGCAGGCGGATGTTCTTGAACCGGGTGAGCGCGTAGGCACGCTCGTCTCCGAGGCGGCGACGCAGCGTGTTGGCGATCACGTCCTTGGCGGGCAGCGGCATGATGTAGCTCGGCGATCGCTGGAGCATCGTCACGTGGGCGGCGTCGGGCGCCATCGCCGGGATCAGCGTCACCGCGGTCGCCCCGCTGCCGATGACGACGATGCGCTTGCCGGTGTAGTCGAGGTTCTCCGGCCACTGCTGGGGGTGGACGATCGTGCCCGCGAACTCCTCGGACCCGGGGAACTCCGGGGTGAAGCCGCGCTCGTAGTCGTAGTAGCCGCTGGCGCAGAACAGCCAGCGGCAGCTCAGGGTCACGGTGTCGCCGGTGGCGGTCTGCGTCGCGGTGACCGTCCACCGCGCCTCGTCAGACGACCAGGCGGCACCCACGACCTTGTGGCCGGTGCGGATGTGGGAGTCGACGTCGTGCTCACGCGCCGCCTCGCGGATGTAGGCGACGATCTCGTCGGCGCCGGCGATCGCGTTGTCTGACCGCCACGGCTTGAACGCGTAGCCGAAGGTATGCAGGTCGGAGTCCGACCGGATCCCGGGGTAGCGGAACAGGTCCCAGGTGCCTCCGGTCGCCTCGCGCATCTCCAGGATGGCGTAGCTGCGCGACGGGTGCTCAGCGTGCAGGTGGCAGGCGGCGCCGATGCCGGAGAGGCCGGCGCCGATGATGAGGACGTCGAGGTGTTCGGTGGCGGGTGCGGTCGTGGTGGCCATAACGGAATGGTACTCCGACGTACCAGGCAGCGTCATCGTGACGACGAACGCCGGCCGCGCCCGTGGGGCACGACCGGCGTTCGCACAACTCGTGTCTGCGACGAGGCTGCCTTACGCGGCCCGGCGCAGATCCTCCAGGCTTGAGCTCTTGGCCAGGCGGCTGAGACCCTGCTGCTCCAGCTCCCGGGCCTTGCTGAGCGGGATGCCCAGTTCGATCCCGGTCTGGCGCAGGTTCAGCGGCTCGACGCCGGCCAGTCCGAAGCGCAGGCGGATGACGTTGCGCTCGGCCTCGGGCAGCTGCGCGACCGCGCCACCGATCAGCTGCTGGCGCTCGGCTTCCTCGACCTCCTCGGTCGGCTCGGGCCGATCGGAGGCGAGCAGATCGCCGAAGGCGGTCTCGCCGTCCTCGCCGACCGGCTGATCCAGAGAGGTGAGTCCCCGGGTCAGCTCACGCAGCTCCGCGACCTCCTCGACGTCGATCTTGGCCTCGGCCGCGATCTCCTCGTCGGTGGGCTCGCGTCCCAGTTTCGTCGACAGCTCGGACTCGACCTTCCGGACCTTGGTCTGGCGCTGGGCGACATGCACCGGCAGCCGGATCGTCCGCCCGTGATTCTGCAGGCCACGCTGCAGCGCCTGGCGGATCCACAGGGTTCCGTAG
Organism: uncultured Acetobacteraceae bacterium; assembly: GCA_964658375.1. Lineage (GTDB taxonomy): Bacteria > Actinomycetota > Thermoleophilia > Solirubrobacterales > Solirubrobacteraceae > Palsa-465. The sequence goes on from CAZZYU010000005.1 coordinate 39,986, forward strand.
GTGGAGAACTTGAAGCCGCGCCGCCAGTCGAACTTCTCGACCGCGCGGATCAGGCCGAGCATGCCCTCCTGGACCAGGTCCTCCATCGGGAGGCCGTGGCCCTGGTACCGGCGTGCCTGCGAAACGACCAGGCGGAGGTTGGAGTTGATCATCCGCTCCTTCGCCGCCAGGTCGCCGCGCTCGATGCGCTGGGCCAGCTCGACCTCCTCCTCAGCGGTCAGCAGCGCGTGCGCGCGAGCGGCCCGCAGGAAGAGATCCAGCGAATTCTCGGTCATGGAGCCGGTGGCTCCCGGGGTCAGCCGCGGATCCGCGGTCTGCGCCCGCCGCTCGCCGGAGCGAGCGGGGCGGCGGCGCGCCTGGCGGCGAGGCGACGGAGCCGCGGATGCGGAACCGTGCTCGCCGCGTGGCCGCGACCGCTTGTTGTCGTCGTGATGCTCGTGCGCCGTCTGGGCGTCGCGAGAATCGTTGTCAAAGCTTTTCAGGACTGTCTCCGTGTGTCGCATGAGTTTGATCCGCCGGTAACTGTACCATCTTGTTCGATGATTGTCGAACAAGACTTACGGAAGCGTTAACGAGGCGCCCCGAGGGTCCGTCTCCCGGGTCGCCACCTCTTTCGGTGGTTGCCACCAAACGCCTTTATCAAACACACCGGCGCCGGATTGCGCTCGCTTGTGTGAGCGATCGCGCGCAAGAATGCCCAAATTAGGGCCTCAGACCGCGAGCGTGTGCGTCGACGCCGCGTCAACGTCGGTGTACATCTCCCGCGCGAGGTCGAGGAACGCCGCGGTGGCCGGCGAATGACGCCGCCGAGCCCGCCACGCCAGGGTGATGTCGCGACGCAACGCCGGGGCGGTGAGCCGCGCCACGACGACATCGGCGCCCTGGGCCATCGCATCTGACCGCGGGAGGATCGCGACGCCCAGCCCACGGGAGACGAGCGCGCGGATCCGCTGGGACTCGTTGGACTCCAGCGTGACCCGGGGCTCGAACTGGGCGTCACGCCCCGCGGAGAACAGCAGCTCGCGCAGCCGGGCGCCCTGGCGGAAGCTGATGAACTGCTCGTGGGCCAGATCGGCCATCCGCACCTCGTCGCGCCCGGCGAGCGCGTGATCGCGGGGGAGCAGCACCATCAGCTCCTCGGAGATCAGCTGATGCAGCTCCAGCTCGTGGGATTCGACGCGCTCGGTGACCGACAGGAAGGCGAGATCGAGCTCATCGATGCGCAGCAGCTCGGCGCACTCCTCGCTGGCCTGCTCGCGCACGGTCAGGGCGACGTTCGGGTGGCGCTCGTGGAAGGTGGCCAGCGCGAGCGTCAGGTCGATCGGCCCCATCGTGTGGATCGCGCCGATCGTCACGTGGCCGACGTCGACCCCGCGCAGCGACTGCAGCTCGCTGCTGGCCGCCTCGAGCTCGGCGAGGATCCGCCGCGCGCGGACCACGAGCAGCACCCCGGCCTCCGTGAGCGAGACCTTGCGCGTCGTCCGCTCGACCAGGCCGACCCCGACCTCCTCCTCCAGCCGGCGGATCTGCTGGGAGAGCGCCGGCTGGGCGATGTGCTCGCTGGCCGCGGCGCGCGTGAAGTTCAGCTCCTCGGAGAGGGCGACGAGGTAGCGCAGCTGGCGGAGATCCATGCCCTCAGCTTATAGGTCTGACCAATATCTGGTCTTGGACTTCTAGGGGCCGGCTGTCATCATGGCCCGTGCAGTACCTCTCCTCCCTCGAGCGCGCCCCGAGTCCGGCCTCATATCCGCCGTACCGGGGCGCTCTCACTTTAAGCCCGCGCCGCGCGTCGCTCATCACCTCCGCTCGGCGATGAGGCACCCCACGGCCCGCGATCCGTAGTTTCCGCACGCACGGCGGTGAGGACTACGGGGCGTCTATGCGCGCGGGCACCGATACTTAGTCCACATGGATGTCCACCGTTCGAACGATCCTGACGCAGTCGATCCCGCCGGCGGCGAGCACTTCACGTGTTCGATGTCGGTGGTGCTCCTCACGCGCGTGCAGGAGTTCGGCGGCGACGCCGCGGTACAGGAGCTCCTGCGCCGGGCCGGGTCACCGCGCACCGTCGGCTACCTGACCGACATCGGCAACTGGATCTCCTACGACGAGGCGATCGCGCTGTGGCGCGCGGGAGCGGAGGTGACCCACCATCCCGCGTTCGCCCGCGTGGTCGGCGAGGATGCCGCCGTGCGCCTCAGCGGCTCCCCGGTGGCGTCGCTGCTGCGCTCGCTGGGCTCGCCGGAGGCCGTCTATCGCCAGATCGCGGTCACCGCGACCAAATACACGGTCGCCAGGACGCTGGAGGCGCTGAGGTGCGAGCCGGGTCACGCCGAGATCGTCGCCCGCACCACGCCGGGATTTCCCTGCGACGCGGAGGTCTGCGAGTGGAACCAGGGCCTGCTGTCGACGACCACCCTGCTGTTCGGGCTGCCGCCGGCCACCATCGAGCACGACTCGTGCGCCGCCCACGGCGCCGCCGCCTGTCACTACCACGTCCGCTGGCCGGTCGCGCCCGCCCGCTCGCCCGGCGAGCCCCCGCGGGAGCTCGACCGTCTCCGCGAGCAGCTGGACGCGATGACGGAGCGTCTGCACAGCATGTTCGAGACGGCCGCCGAGCTGATCGGCGCCGGGGACGTCGACGACGTCCTGGAACGGATCGCCGACCGGGCCGCGATCGAGGTCCGCGCACCCCGCCACCTGCTGGCCGTCCGCATGACCCCCGACGGCCCGTTGCACTGCCACCAGCAGGGCTTTGCCGCCGACGAGGCGACCCGGATCGCCGACACCATGGCCTCGGGCGACCTGACCGGGCTGCCCGGCTCCTGGGTGGCGGTCCCGATCCGCTCCAGCCGCCGCGACTACGGCCACCTGCTGGCCGCCTACGCGGAGCGGGAGGGATTCTTCTCCGAGGAGCGCGAGCTGCTGGAGGTCTATGCGCGCTACGCGGCCAGCGCCCTGGACGGCGCGACCGCGCTGCAGGAGGCCGAGTCGCGCTATCGGCAGTCCAGCGCGCTGCTGGCGCTCGCCCGGGAGCTGTCGCTGGCCGGCACCAGCTCCGAGGTCGCGCGCCGGCTGGCCGACTCGGTCCAGGTCGTCGTCGACTGCGACCAGGTGGCGGTCTACGTGTGGGACGGAGCCGAGCTCGTGCGAGAGGCGGTCACCGCGCATCCCGACTCTCCGCCGCCGGCCGCCGAGCTGGCGGTCTGGACGCCGCGCCCGGGGACGACGCTGCAGGCACTCGTCGACCATCCGCGCCCGGACCCGATCTTCATCGATCCCGCGACGAGCGAGTCCGAGCACGCCAAGCGGCTGCGCGGGCTCGGCTTCCAGGCGTCGATCATCGTCCCGCTCGTGTCCTCCGACGCGCTGCTCGGCGTCCTGGCCGTCGCCGTCCGTTCTGGACCCGAGCGCCTGGCCCCGACTCCCGACCTGCTCGACCGCCTGTCGGGCGTCGGCGCTCAGGCCGCGACCGCGCTCCAGAACGGCCGTCTCGTCGACCTGATCACCTACCAGGCCCTGCACGACCAGCTGACCGGCCTGGCCAACCGTGCGCAGTTCTCGACCGAGCTGCGTGCCGCGGTCGGCCGCGCGAGCGTGACCGAGGAGCTCGCCTGCGTCTTCTACATCGATCTGGACCGGTTCAAGCCCGTCAACGACGAGCTGGGACATGACGTCGGCGACGAGTTGCTCGTGGCGGTCGCCGAGCGGCTGCGCAGCTGCACCCGCGCGGAGGACATCGTCGCCCGGCTGGGCGGCGACGAGTTCGCGGTGCTCGTCGTCGCACGCAACGCGGCGGACATCGACGCGGTGCAGGGGCGGCTGGCGGCGGGGTTCGACGACCCGTTTGAGATGGGGGGCAAGCCGCTGTCGGTGGCGGTCTCGATCGGGCGCTCGATCTACCCCGCCGACGCCCCCGACGCCGACGGGCTGCTGCGCCGCGCCGACGCCGCGATGTTCGCCGACAAACGCGGCCGGCGCCGGACCGACGATCCCGCTGCGCCGGCCTCCGCGCCCGCCTCGGCCTCGGCCTGAGCGCGGGGCGGGCGCGAGCACCCGTGCCATACTCCCAGCCGTGCAGGAGATGGTCATTTACGGCGTGAGCTTCGACATGGTCGGAAAGCAGCCCATCGTGTTGCTCAAGACCGTGGAGAGCAACAAGTTCCTGCCGATCTGGATCGGTCATCCCGAGGCGGCGGCGATCCTGATGAAGCTCCAGGGCGCCTCGACGCCCCGGCCGATGACCCACGACCTGCTCTCCGACATGCTCGGCGAGCTCGACGTGGAGTGCACCCGGGTCGCGGTCACCGAGCTGCGTGAGAACACCTTCTACGCGTCGATCAGCCTGCGCACCAACGGCCGTGACCTGGAGATCGACTCACGCCCGTCCGACGCGCTGGCGCTGGCGGTTCGCTCCGGCGCGCCGATCTTCGCCGCCGACGAGGTGATCACCGAGTCCGCGATCGAGTTCGAGCACGAGGTCGAGGACACCGAGGAGGTGGTCGAGAAGTTCAAGGATTTTCTCGACCAGGTCACCCCGGAGGACTTCGCCTCCGACGAGTAGGGGCGCTCAGCCGGCGCGCGTGCCCGTGCTCGACCGGGTGCGCTGGACGGGCAACGGCAGCACGCGCCCGAGCTCCTCGGTCACGGGCGCCTTGGTCGAGGTCGAGGGCGCCGGCGCGGGGCGCTCCCGGCGCGCGGGGGGCTGCGTGATGCCGGTGAGCGTGCCGTACATCGCCACCTGCTCGTGAATGACCTCGCCGATCCGGCGGATCCCCTCGCGGATCTGGGACTCCGGCACGCCGGAGAAGTTCAGGCGCATCGACGAGCCGCCGCGCCCATCCAGATAGGCGGCCCGGCCGGGGACGAAGGCGACGTTCTCCTGCAGCGCCCGCGCGAGCAGGTCGGTGGTGTCGATGTAATCGGGCAGCGTCGCCCAGATGAACAGGCCGCCCTCCGGGTGGGTCCACTCGGCCTCGCGCGGGAAGTGCTCGGCCATCGCGTCGAGCATCACGTCCCGGCGGCGACGGTAGATCTCCAGCAGCGAGCCGAGGTAATCGCCCCACGGACCGGAGTCGAAGTAGGCGGCCACGAAGTACTGGGTGATCGGGGAGGAGCACAGGTCGGCCCCCTGCTTGCCGGTCTGCATCTGGTCCAGGATCGGCGCCGGCGCCGCCGCCCAGCCCAGCCGCACCCCCGGGGACAGGATCTTGGAGAACGTCCCGGCGTAGATCACGAACTGGTCGTCGAGCGAGTACAGCGTCGGCAGCGACTCACCCTCGTAGCGCAGCATCCCGTAGGGGTTGTCCTCCATCACCAGCAGCTCGCGTTCACGGGCGATGCGCACCAGCTCGCGGCGGCGCTGTAGCGACAGGGTCACGCCGGCCGGGTTCTGGAAGGTGGGGACGGTGTAGACGAACTTCGGGCGCCGGCCCTCGCGCTCCAGCGCGTCGAGCGTCGCCTCCAGCTCCGAGACGCGCATCCCGTCGCCGTCCATCGCGATCTGCACGACGTCGGCCTCGTAGGAGCAGAACGTCGGGATCGCCCCCGGGTAGGTGGGTGCCTCGGCGATGATCACGTCGCCGGGGTCGATCAGCGTCTTGCAGACGAGGTCGATCGCCTGCTGGCCGCCGGTGGTGACGAGCACCTGGTCGTGCTCGATCTGCATGCCCTCGGCCGCCATCACCTCCGCGATGCAGTGCTTGATCACCTCCGAGCCGTCGGTCGGCCCGTACTGGAGCGCCCGCGCGCACGACTGGGCCGCGACCGTGCCCATCAGCGCCGCGTAGGAGTCGGCGGGAAACGTCGAGGTGTCGGGCAGTCCCCCGGCGAGCGAGATCACGTCGTCGCGCTCGGTGAGCGCCATCAGGTCACGCATCGCCGAGGAGCGCATTCCCCTCGTGCGTGACGCGAACAGACCGGCGTAGCGATCAATGTCCCGGGTGCGGGACGACGCGGGCCGGGAGGGTTTCCCGTCGACTATCGTCACGCCTGCTCACGGTACAGCACGATGCACCTCGTCTTCGACATCTTCCAGGGGATCGGCGTGGCGGCAGCGGTGGGGATCCGACCCTTCCTGCCCGCGCTCGTCACCAGCCTGCTGGCGGCCGGTGACGTCGAGCTCTCCTTCAACCACACGCACTTCCATTTCCTGCAGCAGACGCCGTTCCTGCTCGTGATGGTCGTCGGGGTGATCGCCGTCGCGCTCGTCGAGCGGCGGCTGGTCGCCGGGCAGCAGACCGGCTCGCGACCGCTCGCGGTCGTGCTCGCCCTGTTCGGCCTGGCGATCGGCGCCCTGCTGTGTGGCGGCGCGGTCGCCCACAGCCACCACTCGCAGTGGATCGGCGTCGCCGCGGGCCTGGTCTGCGCCGGGATCGGGATCCTCGCCACCCAGCCGTTGCTCGCGCGGGTGCGCGTGCGCCTGGATGCCGAGGCCGGCGGGCTGCTGCCCGCGATCGTCGAGGGGGCTGCCGCGCTCGCGGCCGCCCTGACGGTGATCGCTCCGCCGATCGGGCTGATCCTCGTCGCGGGGCTCCTGTGGCTGCTCGTCGCCGGGCGCGGCCGCAGCGAGCAGAAGTACGCCGGGCTGCGCATCCTCCGGTAGCGCGCTGGTGTCCCTGACCCCGTCCACGCGCACGAAGCTCGTGCTGATCGTGGTCGACGCGATGAAGCCGGCGATGCTCGAGCGCACGATCGCCGCCGGCCGCGCCCCCGCGATGGCCCAGATCATGCAGCGGGGCGTCTACGTCCCGGAGTGCGCCGCGGCGTTCCCGTCGGTGACGCCGGTCTGCGCGGCCACCATCACCACCGGGGTCGGCCCCGACGCCCATCACATCCCGTCGATGAACTGGTACCACCGCGAGGAGGGCCGCTACGTCGAGTACGGCTCGAGCTTCTCGGCCTCACGCCAGTTCGGCGTCCTGCGCTCGATGACCGACACCGTCTACCGGATGAACGCCGACCACCTCTCGCCCGAGGTCGAGACGGTGTTCGAGTCCCTCGACGACGCCGACGTGCGCACCGCCGGCACGACGTATCTGATCTACCGCGGCCGCCACGACCACGAGGTCGCCCAGGAGTCCGCGCTGGCCCGGGTGGTCACCTCGACCCTGTTCCGGCGCACGATCAAGGGCCCGCAGGAGCTGTTCTACGCCGACCTGTACGCGTCGCGGCGCACCGGCTGCCGGGGCCAGCTCGGACTGCCCGGCGCGCGAGATCAGCACACCGGCTGCGTGGGCTCCTACCTGGTCGAGCACGACCTGTTCGACTTCATGCTCTACTCGCTGCCCGACAACGACGCCTACTCGCATCGCAACGGCCCCCACGCCCAGGTGACCTCGCTGGCTGCCGCCGACCGGCAGATCGAGCGGCTCATGCACGCCGGCGGCGGTCCGGAGCAGTTCCTCGACGAGCACGCGGTGATCGTCTGCTCGGATCACTCCCAGGCGCCGGTGGAGGCGAGCATCCGCCTGGATTACGCGTTCGCGGACTTCGCGGTCGCCACCCCGACGGCCCGGGCCGCCGGCTCGGGCGGCGAGGTCGCGCTCAGCCCCGCCCAGCGCTCGGCGATGATCTACGCGCTGGATCCCGACACCCGTGAGCAGACGGTCAGGCGCTCGCTGAAGGCCGTCGCCGAGCTGGAGGGGGTCGACCTGACGATGTGGCGCGACGGCGAGGAGGCGGTCATCCGGGGCCATCGCGGCGAGCTGCGCTTCGCCCCCGGCGCCGATCTGGTGGACGCCCGCGGCGTCGGCTGGAGCGTCGACGGCGACCTGGCGGTGCTGCGCGCCGAGATCCAGGACGGACGCTTCCTGACCACCGAGTACCCCGATGCGCTGACCCGCGCCTGGTCGGCGCTGCACTGCGAGAACGCCGGTGAGATCCTGCTCTCGGCCGCCCCGGGCTATGAGTTCGTCGACTGGGGAGGCTCCGATCACGTCGGCGGCGGCTCGCACGGCTCGCTGCACCGCTCCGACTCGCTGGCGACCCTGATGTGGTGCGGCACCGGGGGGGCGCTGGGCTTCGATTCCCGCGCGGCGCGGGACCAGTGGTCGCTGCGCGACATCGCCCCGATGGTCCGCGCTCACTTCGGCCTGCAGCAGCCCTCCAGTCCCGACACGGCGACCGTCTAGGATCGCCGGCGGCCACCGATTAGCAGCCCGTTAACCCCTGCCCCGGTCTGACGGGGCAGCGACGATCCGTCGATACATTGACCGAGATGCCCGCCGAAGAGCTGACCACGGCAGTCGTCGAGCTGCCGTTTCACCACCGCGTCCGCATCGGCATCAGCAGCGGTGAGAACTGGCTGCAGCTGATCCGCTTCGGCGTCGTCGGGGTCAGCGGCTACGTCGTCAACCTGGCAGTGTTCGCGATCTGCGTGCACCTGCTCGGGATCGACTACAAGGTCGCCTCCCCGATCGCCTACTTCGTCGGCACGGTCAATAACTTCTTCTGGAATCGCCGGTGGACGTTCGGTCACAAGACAGAGACTCACCCCGTCGAGCAGGGGGTCAAGTTCCTGATCGTCTCGCTGGCGTCGTTCGGCGTCAACTACGCGGTCCTGGTCGGCCTGGTGCACAGCACCGGGATGGAGAAGGTGCTCGCCCAGGCGATCGCCAACGTGTGCGGCATCCCGGTCAACTTCCTCGGCCAGAAGCTCTGGAGCTTCCGCCGCTGAGCGGCCCGCACCGGCGCGGCCTGCTCGCGCTGGTGGCGATCGCCGTGGCGGTGCTGGCGGTCGGCCTCGGGACCCCCCGGGAGGCGCGCGCGGCGACGGTTGCGAGCGTGTCCACGCGGGCGGGTGGCGTGGCCTCGGTCACGGCGGCTTCACCATCTCAACCGGTGGTCACGCACACGGTGACCACCACCGCCGCGCCCGGCACGCCGGTGCTCGTCACCGCCAAGCACACGCCACCCGCCGGCTATCGGCTGACCGCGGCCCAGGTGCTGGCGATCGCCGCCGCAGACCCCCGGGTCCGGGCCGAGCTGCGCAGGCACCCGTCGCTTGAGCCCTACGAGTACACCAAGGGCGCCCCCGAGTGGCAGGTCAGCTGGTTCACCCGTTCCTCGCCCCAGCGCGAGCTGCTCCAGGTCTACGTCGACGACGACACCGGCCGGGTCACCCAGGCCTGGACGGGGTTTCAGGTCGCGTGGTCGATGGCGCGCGGCTATCCCGGCGCGTTCGGGCGCGTCGTCAACGCCTGGTACATCTGGATCCCGCTGTGCCTGCTGTTCGTGGCGCCGTTCGTGCCCTGGCGCCGGCGCCCGACGCTGCTGCACCTCGACCTGTTGGTGCTGCTGGGGTTCTCGGTCTCGCTGGCGCTGTTCAACCACGCCGACGTGGGGCTCTCGACGCCGCTGTTCTACCCGCCCCTGATCTACCTGCTCGTGCGGCTGCTGGCGCTCGCGTTCGGCCGGGGCGTCGCCCGTGAGCCGCTGCGCACGCTCATCCCGATCCCGTGGCTGGCGGTCGGGATCGTGTTCCTGATGGCGTTCCGGATCGCGCTGAACATCCTGGACTCCAACGTGATCGACGTCGGCTTCTCGGGCGTGATCGGAGCCGACAAGCTGATCCACGGCGTCGCCCTCTACGGCCATTGGCCGGCCGACGACCTGTACGGCGACACCTACGGCCCGGTCAACTACTTCCTCTACGTCCCGTTCCGGCTGATCTTCGGCTGGAGCGGCACCTGGGACTCGCTGCCGGCCGCCCACGCGGCCGCGATCTTCTTCGACCTCGCCACCCTGGGATCGCTGTACGCGCTCGGCCGGCGGCTGAAGGGCAACGCGCTCGGCGTGCTGCTCGCCTACGCGTGGGCGGCCTACCCGTTCACCCTGTGGACGCTGAGCTCGAACACCAACGACGCGCTCGTCGCGCTGCTCGTCACGCTGTCGCTGCTGGCGATCAGCTCGGCACCGACGCGCGGCGTGCTCGCCGCGCTTGCGGGGCTGACGAAGTTCGCCCCGTTCGCGCTCACCCCGCTGCTGTGGCGGGGAACCGGCGACAAGCCCCGGGAGCGGGCCTTGGCCGCCGACATCGCCGCCTTCGGGGTGACGGTGTTCGTCTGCATGCTGCCGGTGCTGCTGACCCACGACTTCGGCGCCTTCTGGCGCGACTCGGTCAAGTACCAGTCCGATCGCGTCACGCCGTTCTCGGTGTGGGGGCTGTGGGGTCATCTCGGCGCCCTGCAGCACCTGCTCCAGGGCGCGGTGGTCGCCCTCGCGCTGGTCGTGGCGGTGTTCCCCCGCCGCGACCCGTTCGGGCCGGGCGCCCGCGGACCGATCCAGGTCGCCGCCCTCGCCGGCGCTGTGATCATCGCCCTGCAGCTGGTGACCAACTACTGGCTCTACTCCTATGTGGTGTGGTTCTTCCCGGCGGCGATCGTCGCGCTGTTGGCCAGCCATCCCGAGCCCGGCGAGCACCTGGACGCCGCGTGGCGAGAGCTGGAGGACCGCCGGATGGCCCCGCCGGCGGTCCGGATCGAGAGCGCCGCCACCTGGTCTGCGCCCCGGGGGGCGGGGATCGATCCCGGCTCCTGACGGCCCCGCCCTGGGCAGGAAGGGGCAGCGGCTGCCGGGGCGGGAGCGGGCAGCCGCCCGCGCAGACCGGTCACCCGCCGGGCGCCGCGGGGACGATCACCGGCTCGATCGCCTCGGCCCGCCGTGGCGTCGCCGCCGCCCGGATCAGCACCCCGTTGAGCCACGGGTCCTCGTCGGAGGTCTCAAAGCGGACGGGCATCTTGGTCGCCATCGCCTCGATCGCCTGCTCGCGACGCACCCCGATGACCCCGCCGCGCGGCCCGGTCATCCCCACGTCGGTGATGTAGGCGGTCCCGCCGGGCAGCACCCGGGCGTCGGCGGTCGGGATGTGGGTGTGGGTCCCGACGACCGCGGTCACCCGCCCGTCGAGGTACCAGCCGATGCCGACCTTCTCGCTGGTGGCCTCGGCATGGATGTCGACGAGCACGTGGTCGGCGCTCTCCCGCAGCGCGTGCAGCGCGGCGTCGGCCTCGGCGAACACGGGTCGCCCCGCATCCATGAACAGGTTGCCGCTCAACGAGACGACCCCGAGCGAGACTCCGCCCCGCGCGACCACGCACCATCCGTGGCCCGGCTGACTGCGCAGGAAGTTGGCCGGCCGCAGGATCTCCCGGCGCTCGTCGAGGTAGGCGTAGATCTCGCGCTGGCGGTAGGTGTGATTGCCCAGCGTGATGACGTCGACGCCCGCCGCGAACAGCTGCTCGGCGAGCTTGGGGGTGATCCCGACCCCGCCGGCGATGTTCTCGCCGTTGACGACGAGGAAGTCGTAGGCCAGACGTTCGCGCAGCGAGGGCAGCAGCCCCAGCAGGGTCCGCTTGCCCAGTCCGCCGACCACATCGCCGACGAACAGGATGTTGCAGGCCGCCTCGCTCAAAGGACTCGTGAGGTCGGCCACATAACTGCAGCAGTATGCGGTTCTGGGACCGAATCCGCGACCGTGTCCACGCGGGCGCCGTGACCGAGCCGCCGACGGCGGGCTCCGGACCCGAACGGGCCGCCGCGCGCTCCGAGCCGGTACCGGCCGCCATCTCCGCCGTCCCGCCCGGCGTGGCGCCGCCCGTCTCGCGCGGGGCGCCGGTGGTGATCCGCCGCTGGGTGCAGCTGGTGCTGACGCCCCTCGCGCTGCTCGGGCTGTGGGCGCTGGCCCGGGCGGCCGGCACGCTGTTCCTCGTCCTGATCGTCGCCTGTCTGGTGGCGCTGATCCTCGCCCCGCCGGTCCGGTTGCTCGCCCGGGCGCTTCCGCGGGGCCTGGCGATCCTCGTCGTCTACCTGCTGCTGGTGGCGATCGTGGCCGGCATCGGGGTGGTGCTGGCGAGCCCGGTGACGAGTCAGATCACCCACTTCCAGAACAACCTGCCGTCGCTGACCCGCACCGCCAACCGCGATCTGACCAACCTGCAGAGCTTCCTGGACCGCCACGGGATCACCGTCCACATCACCAAGCAGGGCCAGAGCGCGCTCTCGACGTTGCAGAAGACGCTGCTCAAGCGCTCGGGCGACATCGTCTCGTTCTCCCGCGGCCTGCTCTCCCAGGTGGTGACGATCGGGATCGACCTGGTCCTGATCCTCGTGCTCTCCGTCTACCTGCTCATCTACGGGCGCCAGATCGGCGAGCTCGTGCGCCGGGTCATGCCGCACGGGGACGGCACCGACGCAGACGACTACCCGCGGCTGGTCCAGCACGCCGTCTCCAGCTACGTGCGCGGACAGCTGCTGTTCAGCCTCGTGATGGGTGCCTCGGCGGCGCTGATCGTGACCGTCTTCGGTCTCGTCGGCCTGCTCCCGTCAGGCGAGCGCTACGGGGTGTTCTTCGGCGCCTTCTACGGGTTGATGGAGTTCATCCCCTACGTCGGGCCGGTCATCGGTCCGATCCCCGCGCTCGCGTTCGCATTGTTCGAGCATCCGATCAGCGCGCTGTGGCTGCTGCTGGCGTTCATCGCGCTGCAGCAGCTCGAGGGCCACGTGATCGCCCCGCAGCTGTTCCGGCGGTCGCTGCGGATCAACCCGATCCTGATCATCCTCGCGCTGCTCATCGGCGACCGGCTCTACGGGATCCCGGGAGCGCTGGTCGCGCTCCCGGTGATCGCGGTGCTGCGCACGACCGCGGTCTATCTCGGCCGCCACACCGTGCTCGAGTCCTGGGGCGCGCCGGTGCTGCCCGCCGGCGCTGAACCCCAGGACCGTTGACGGGCGTCTGAGCGGGATTCAGGCCGGGACCGGCATGCCCGCCGCGATCATCTCGGCCCGCTGGCCGTCGGGCGTCGAGAGGTCGGGATACAGCTCAAACAGGGTGCCGTAGGTGGTGCCGACGGTCACTCCGAGCTCGCGCATCCGGTCGTAGGTGACGGTGTCGGCCAGAACGCTCGTGGTGCCGCTCGCGTCGGCGACAGCCAGCACGTTGTAGCCGGCGTCCCGGGCGGACACGACGCTGTGCCACAGGCAGACGTCGGTCAGGATCCCCGCGATGATCAGGTTGGGTCGACCGAGCGCCTGGACCGCCGCGACGAACGCCGGATCGGCGAACGCGTTGAGCGTCCCCTGGCGACGGACGCGGTTCTCATACGCGACCGGAGCCGCGTGCTGGATCTCCTCGATCGTGGTGCCGAGGAACTCCACCGTCTCACGGGTGCTGGAGATCAGCAGCGGGATGTGAAGCTCCTCGCCGAGTCGGGCGAGGATCGCCGTGTTGGCGGCGAGCTCGTCGGCCGGCACGCTCCTGACCATCGCGACGACCCCGGGCTGGTGGTCGATCAGCAGGATCGCGCTGTTGGCCGGGGTGAACGACGTGTTGTTGCTGGGCATGACTGCTCCTTGGTGTGGAAGGTGACGTGTCACAAGGTCCGTCACGCTCGGGTGAGCGGTCATCGCACGGATCGGGTGATCGACATCCGTCGGACGCACGCGATCACACGAATCGAACGATGCCGCTTCATACGGCATGGCGACAGGCTCTGACAGGTCGCCACCAGCATCGGAGCTGAGTGGGGCAACCGCACAGTCACTTTCACTCAGTCAAAGGAGACACCATGGCAGCGAAGGGTTACTGGATCGGAAACACGATTGTCCGTGACATGGACGGCCTGGCGCGCTATCGGGACGCGAATCGCGAGACGATGAACCGCTACGGTGCGAAGTTCATCATCATGCATGGGCAGCATCAGGATGTCGAGGAGCCGGAGCGGCTTCATCCGGTGTGGACGGTGGTGGAGTTCCCCTCCTATGCGGATGCGGTCGCCTGCTACGAGGACCCGGGCTACCACGAGGCGGCGAAGATCCGCCACGCCATCTCTGAGGGGTCGATGGCGATCGTCGAGGGCTACGACGGAACCCAGGACTTCTGATCAGCCTCGACGCCGACCCGACGGGGCGAGCAGGCCGAGCGCGCGCCCGCGCTGCACGGCCTGCGCCCGGGTGTGCGCATCGAGCTTGGAGTAGATGTGGCGCATGTGGGTCTTGACCGTGTTGGTCGACACGTACAGCTCGCCGCCGATCTCCGGCGCCGTGAGGTTGCTCGGCAACAACCGCAGGACACGCAGCTCGACCTCGCTCAGGGCCTCGAACGGCGCTCCGGGGTCGCCCGGCACAACCCGTTCGGGCCGGGCGCCCGCGGCCGGCGACCCACCCGACAGGACATCCAGGATCTCGGCGAGAAACGCGCCGTGAGCGGTCCGATGGCGAGGATGGCGACGCAGCAGCTCCTGGCTGTCCACGTGGGCGAACGGCAGGATCAGACCATCGGGCTCGGCGAGATCCAGCGCCCGCTCGATCGCCGCCTCGGCCGCCCGACCGTCGTGCAGCGCGTCATGGGCGATCGCCGACACCAGCTGGGCCCGGATCACGACTGTCACATGATGGACCGGCGCCGAGCCGTCGAGGATCGGTGACAGCACCGCGAGCGCGGTCTCCGGAGCGTCGTCGGCGAGGGCAAGCTCGGCGGCGACCTCGCGAAACTCCCCCCGGTCGCGCTCCTCCTCGCTCAGGTTCGCCAGCGCGGCGCGCACCATGTCGCCTTCACCTGAGGCCAGGCGGGCGCGGAGGGTCGTGCTGGCGAACTGGTCGGTCAGACGGGGCGGGGCGGCCAGGAGCTCGCCCAGCTGCTCGGCGCGAGTGAAGCTCCTGAGCCCCTCCGCGATGCGACCAAGCGCCAGGTCGACGGCGCCGCGCACTCCGTGAAACAGGAATCCGACCGCCGGTTCAACCTGGGCCCGGAGCGCCTGCTCGGCTCGGTCCAGCCACTGCTCGGCCTCGTTGAAGCGCCCCGTCTGCGCCAGCGCGGAGGCGAGGATGACCAGCGCCGGCGCGATCACGGGATCGCCCCCCCAGCCGTGTTGCTCGGCCATCTCGATCGCCTCATGACACGCCGCCTGCGCACGCATGAACGAATCGTCGGCGACGGTGGAGGCCAGGTGGGCAAGACACCCGGCTTCGAGATAGGTGCGTCCGATTCGCCGCGACAGCTGGCGTGCCTGCTCAAGATGCCGGGCGCCCTCCGACGAGCGTCCGGACCACGCCTCGACGATCCCGAGGTTCATCAGCGCCCACGCCCGCAGATCGTTGTGCATCGCGATGTCGAGCCAGGTGTCGGGGTTCTCCGCGGGGTCAGAGGCGGGAATCAGGTCGACCACGGACTCGAAGTCGCCACGGCGGCGGGCCAGCGAGAGGCGCACCAGCGCCAGGCCGACATCGAAGCGCCGCCGACGCTCCGCGGGTACGAGCTCGGCGTGACGCAGGGCCAACGCGACGTATGCCGCGGCGGTGTCGAGCGATCCCTGCGCCTGCTCGTCGGCCGCGAGCATCAGCGCGAGCTGCGGATCGGCTGACGACATGTCCCTGGGGAAGGACCGCAGCAGGCCGCGCGCCGTCGCCTGTCGGCCGTCGAGGGTGAGACTGAAGTAATGGTCGGTGAGCAGTCCGGTCGCCTGCAGCCAGTCCTCCGCGGCCTGGGCGTGGGCGATCGCGTCGACGACGTGACCGTTGGCGGCGAACCATCGTGCCGCCGCGGCGTGCACCCGCCTCACGTCCTCCGGCGCGGCGAGCCGCAGCTGCACCCGGAGCAGGTCGGCGAACAGGTGGTGATAGCGAAACCAGGTCCGATCGCTGTCCAGCGCGACGACGAAGGCGCCGGTCTCCTCCAGCGCCCGCAGCGTCGCCTCGCTGCCCGAGCCGCCGGTGACCGCGTCCGCGAGTGGTCCGCTGACGCGCTCCAGCGGGGAGGTGCGCAGGAGAAGTTGTCGCACGTCCGGCGGCTGGCGCTCGAGAACCTCGCCGAGCAGATAGTCGGCCACGGTCCGGTCGGTGCCGGAGAACTCGGCGACGAACCGCGCGGGCTCGGGGTGGCCGGCCAGCGAGATCGCGGCCAGCCGGACACCGGCAGCCCAGCCTTCGGTGCGCTCGTGGAGCGCCTGCAGGTCGGGGTCTGCCAGCGCCACCCCCGAGGCGTCCAGCAGCTCGCGCGTCTCCTCGACGGTCAACGCGAGGTCAGCAGCGCGGAGCTCGGTCAGGGCGCCCGCCAGACGCAGCTGATGCAGGCGCAGCCGGACCTCGCCGCGAAACGCGAGGACCACCCGGATCGTGGGAGGCGTCTGGGCCAGGAAGCCGTCGAGTTGGTGCAGGGCCTCGGCCGACGCGAGCTCATGGAGGTCATCGATGACGAGCACCACCTCCTGGGTGAGCACGTCGAGGTCAGACAGCAGGCGTCGCACGACGGCCTCCGCGTCAAACGCGGGGGTCGGGGCCACCGGCGCCACCGTCTCTGAGCCGGTCGCGGAGCGCAGCGCCTGGACCACCGACACCCAGAAGTGCTGCGGATCGCTGTCGCCCCGTGCCACCGACACCCAGGCGACGCTCGCGCCCGACGTGTCGAGCCATGAGCGGATCAGGACGGTCTTGCCGCTGCCGGCTGGAGCGGAGATCACGACCACACCGGTCGCCGCGCCGCGCTCCAGTCGCGCCACCAGCCCAGGACGGGGGACCATCTCGAGCGAGCCAGCTGGAATGCGCGTACCGGACACCGTCACAGTCTCTCAAGACTGTCGTTGACCGCGCAACGAGCACGTCACCCGGACCGTGCGACGCTCGCTCACCCGTCGAGCGACGACAGTCTGGGAGTCGCCGCGTGCCCGGAGCGCGGATCGACCTTCACCAGACGTTCGGGCGCAAGGAGAACTCATGCAATTCGGCATCTTCACGATCGGCGATGTGACGCCAGACCCGGGAACGGGGCGCTCGGCGTCCGAGCACGAGCGAATCCACGCGATCGCGCGGATCGCGCGGCACGCCGAGCAGGCGGGCTTCGACGTCTTCGCGATGGGCGAGCATCACCGCCCGCCATTTGTCTCAAGCGCACCTCCGGTCCTGCTCGCCTACATCGCAGCCGGGACCGACACGATCACACTGTCGACCTCGACAACGCTGATCACGACCAACGATCCCGTCAGGCTGGCCGAGGAATACGCGCTGCTGGCCCACCTGGCGGACGGGCGCGTGGATCTCATGCTGGGACGTGGCAACACCCCGGAGGTGTACCCGTGGTTCGGTCAGGACCTCGCCGACGGCATCCCGCTGGCCCTGGAGAACTATGCCCTGCTGCGCCGCCTGTGGCGCGAGACTCGCGTCGACTGGCAGGGCCGGTTCCGCACCCCGCTGCGCGGGTTCACGGCGGTCCCGCGCCCGCTTGACGGCACGCCCCCGTTCGTCTGGCACGGCTCGGTGCAGAGCCCGGAGATCGCCGAGCAGGCCGCCGCCTACGGAGACGGCTTCCTGGTCAACAACCTGTTCGTAGCGACCGAGCGGTTCCTGCCGCTCGTCGAGCACTACCGCGAGCGCTATGAGGCCCACGGCCACGGTCTCGGGGCCGACGCGGTCGTCGGGGCTGCCGGCGCCGCCTTCGTGCGCCGCTCATCACAGGATGCCGTCGCGGAGTTCGAGCCCTACTTCCGGGCAAGCCCGCTCAGCCGCAGCGCAGGCCTGGCCCGGGCGAACGCCACGACCGGCCTGACCGTCGGGAGTCCGGCCGAGGTCGTGGAGAAGGTCCTGCACACCGCCGATCTGTTCGGACGCCTGCGCCGGCAGCTGTTCGCCATCGACCTCGGCGGTCTGCCCGAGCGCATCGTGCACGAGCAGCTCGACCTGCTCGGCGCCGAGGTGCTCCCCGTGCTGCGCCGGGAGACGTCGGTCTCGGCGGGGGCAGGGGCGGGGGCCAGCCGCGAAGCCGTGTCGCAACTGCGCGGACCAGCTGGCTGAGCGCCGCCGCCCCCGCGGGCCCCCGGTTGCGGCTCAGCGCTGGCCGGTCGTGCGCATGAACCCGAACGCGCAGACCGCGGCGATGATCAGCAGCAGGATCGGCAGGCCGACGCCGATCACTCCGACGAGTGCCAGGACGACTCCGGCGACCCCCGCGACCCCGGTCACTCCGCCGACCTGGGCGAGCCGGTAGGCCCGCTGCTCGCGGACACGTCGAGGGGTGCGGCCACCACGCCGGTCCAGATTGCTCATCCGCGGAGCAGCGTAGCGCTTTGTGGACACCGCGCGAGCGGCTCGAGGGCCGATTTCCCGGCGGTATGCTCGATGATCATGTCGTTCCCGCAGACCCGCCTGCGCCGGCTCCGCACCACCCGCGCGCTCCGCGGCCTGGTGCGTGAGACGCGCCTGGACGCAGCGGACTTCGTCTACCCGATGTTCGTCGCCCACGGGATCGACCGCCGGGAGCCGATCGCCGCGATGCCCGGCATCGACCACCTGTCGATCGCCCATGCCGTCCAGGAGGCCGGCGAGGCGGCGGCGCTGGGGATCCCCGCGGTGCTGCTGTTCGGCCTGCCCGCCGGCAAGGACGACGAGGGCTCGGGCGCCTGGGACGACGAGGGCGTCATCCAGCTCGCCACCCGCGCGATCAAGGACGCCCACCCCGACCTGATCGTCGTGACCGACCTGTGCCTGTGTGAGTACACCAGTCATGGGCACTGTGGGGTGCTGCGCGACGGCCGGGACGGCCCCACGGTCGACAACGACGCCACCCTGGAGCTACTGCGGCGGACCGCGGTCTCCCAGGCCCAGGCCGGCGCCGACGTGATCGCGCCGAGCGACATGATGGACGGGCGCGTCGGCTCGATCCGCCACGCGCTCGACGACGAGGGCCTCGCCGACACGCCGATCATGGCCTACAGCGCGAAGTTCGCCTCGGCCTTCTACGGCCCGTTTCGCCAGGCCGCCGACTCGGCGCCGGCGTTCGGGGACCGCCGCGGCTATCAGATGGATCCGGCCAACGGCGACGAGGCCGTGCGCGAGGCGCGCCTGGACGTCGAGGAGGGAGCCGACATCCTGATCGTCAAGCCGGCGCTGCCCTACCTGGACCTCGTCCGTCGCATCAAGGACGACACGCGGATGCCGTTGGCCGCCTACAACGTCTCGGGCGAGTACTCGATGCTCAAGGCCGCGATCGCCGCGGGCTACCTCGATGAGCGCACCGCGGTGCTGGAGACACTGACCTCGATCCGCCGCGCCGGGGCGGACATGATCATCACCTACCACGCCAAGGAGGCCGCTCGATGGCTTCAATAGACACCTCCCACGCCGGCGTGCAGGACGGCATCACGCAGGACGGCATCACCGGCTCCCCGGCCGGCAATCACGGGCCCAAGCTGCGCAGTCGCGCCGACGGCGCCGCCACATCGCTCGATGCCCTGGACAAGCGCCTGCTCAACCTGATGCAGGGCCAGTTCCCGATCGCGGCCCGCCCCTACCAGCACGTCGCCGCCCAGGCGCAGGTCACCGAGGACGAGGTGATGGCTCGCGTCCGGCGGCTGCTGGCCGAGCGGATCATCCGCCAGGTCACCCCGATCTTCGACACGCGGGCGCTGGGCTACTCCTCGATGCTCGTCGCCGCCAAGGTCGATCCCGAGAACCCGTGGCGCCCGGCGACGGCGATCAACGCCCATCCCGGCGTGTCGCACAACTACCTGCGCAACCACGAGTTCAACATCTGGTTCACGATCGCCACCGAGCCGGACTCCGAGCTGGGGCTGGCGGGCACGCTTGAGGTACTCGCGCGCGAGGCGGGCGCCGAGTCGGTGCGCGAGCTGCCGACGCTCAAGCTGTTCAAGATCCGCATGGACCTGGAGATGGAGCAGGGCACCGACACGCTGGCGGCGCCCGCCGCGGAGGCGGTCGCGCCCGCCGAGATCGAGGCCCAGCCCTACGACGACTTCGATCGCGACGTGATCCGCGCGCTGCAGGGCGACCTGCCGGTGATCTCCGAGCCCTACGCGCCCGCGGCCGCGCAGCTCGGCATCCCGGAGCCGCAGCTGCTCGCACACTTGGAGGGGATGGTGGAGCGCCGGCTCCTGCGCCGCGTCGCCGCGATCCTGTTTCATCGCCGGGCCGGCTTCAGCGCCAACGGGATGGGCGTGTGGAAGGTCCCGGATGACCGCGTGCTGGAGCTGGGGATGCGGATGTCGTCGTTCCGCGGGATCTCGCACTGCTACCAGCGCCCGACGTATGCCGACTGGCCCTACTCGGTGTTCACGATGGCCCACGGCCGCTCCAAGGAGGAGTGCGACGCGATCCTCGACTCGATCGCCGCCGACACCGGGATCAGCGAGCGGGCGACGCTGTACTCCTCGACCGAGTTCAAGAAGATCCGGCTGCTGTACTTCACCGGGGACCACGGCGCGTGGGAGCGCGAGCACGCCGGGGTGTGAGCCAGGTCGCCGCTGACACCACGAGCACCGCCCGCTCGGCGGAGCTCTACCAGGAGGCGCTGCGCGTGCTGCCCGGCGGGGTC
Source organism: uncultured Acetobacteraceae bacterium (assembly GCA_964658375.1). Taxonomy (GTDB): domain Bacteria; phylum Actinomycetota; class Thermoleophilia; order Solirubrobacterales; family Solirubrobacteraceae; genus Palsa-465. The sequence goes on from CAZZYU010000005.1 coordinate 60,303, forward strand.
AACTCGCCGGTTCGGGCGATGCGCTCGATCGGCCGTGAGCCGATCTTCATCGCCTCAGGCCACGGCGCCGAGATCGTCGACGTCGACGGCAACTCCTATGTCGACTGGGTCTGCTCGTGGGGCCCGCTGATCCTCGGCCACGCCGATCCCGCGGTCATCGCGGCCACGATCGAGGCGGCCCGCCACGGCACCTCGTTCGGCGCCCCCACCGAGCGTGAGGTCCGGCTCGCGCAGGAGATCGCGGCGCGGATGCCGTCGGTGGAGATGGTGCGGATGACCTCCTCAGGCACCGAGGCGTCGATGAGCGCGATCCGTCTCGCCCGCGCGGTCACTGGACGCGAGCGCGTGCTGAAGTTCTCCGGCGCCTACCACGGCCATGTCGACGGGCTGCTCGCCCAGGCCGGCTCGGGGCTGGCCACCCAGGGGATCCCCGCCAGCCCCGGCGTGCCGGCGTCGGCCGCCGCCGCGACCGTGCTCGTCCCCTGGAACGACATGGCGCGCGTGTGGGAGGCGACCGAGACCGAGTTGGCGGCGATCCTGGTGGAGCCGGTCCCGGCCAACATGGGCGTCGTCGCTCCCGCCGACGGCTTCCTGGAGCTGCTGCGGGAGGCCGCCGACCAGAACGGCGCGCTGCTCGTCTTCGATGAGGTGATCAGCGGCTTCCGGGTCGGCCGCGGCGGCGCTCAGGAGCGCTACGGGGTGGCACCCGACCTGACGATCATGGGCAAGATCATCGGCGGTGGGCTGCCCGCCGCGGCCTACGGCGGCTCACGCGCGCTGATGGAGCAGATCGCGCCCGCCGGCGACGTCTACCAGGCCGGGACGCTGTCGGGCAATCCGCTCGCGACGGCGGCTGCCCTGGCCACGCTGGAGCGCCTCGACGCCGCCGCCTACGCCCAGCTGGGTCAGACCACCGCGGCGCTCGCCGGCGCGATGCGCGAGGCGGCCGCCGGCGCCGGGGTCGCCGTGCAGGTCCAGTCGCTGCCGGGCCTGATGACCGTCTTCTTCTCCGAGACGCCCGTCCGGGACTTCGCCGACGCCCAGGCATGCGACACCGACGCCTACGGTGTCTGGTGCCGGGAGCTGCTGGCGCGCGGGATCTACCCGCCGCCCTCGCAGTTCGAGGCGTGGTTTCCCTCGCTGGCCCACGACGCCGGGCATATCGAGCGCACCCGGGAGGCGGCCGCGGCGGCGTTCGCGGCGCTCGGGAGATGAGCCTCGATCGACTGCGCGACGCGCTCGCGGCCCAGGGCGGGACGCTGGCGGAGATGCTCGACGGCCATGAGCGCCCCGCCACCCAGATCCCGCCGGGCGCGGGCGCACCCCAGCTTGCCGCGCGCGGGCCGCGCACGGCGGCTGACCCGGAGGAGTACGAGCTGCTGCTGGAGATGATCCTCGAGGGGTCGCTGCTGCACTACGGCGATGCGCGCGTGGTGATCACCGAGGATCGCGACCTGGCGCTGCTGCTCGGTGACCAGCTCTACGCGCTGGGGCTGGCCCGGCTGGCCGAGCTCGGCGACCTGGAGTCCGTCAGCGAGCTGGCCGACCTGATCTCGCTGCTCTCCAAGGCTCAGCTGGAGGGCGACATGGCGCTGGCGCGAGCGATCTGGGACGCCGGCGCGACCGCCATCGGCTGGGGCCCCAGCCCCGAGCACGCGGCCGCCAAGGATCTCGCCCGGGCGGGTGACGCCGCCGCCGTCGGCGCCCTCATACAATCCGCCGGCCGCGACGTCGCAGAGCCGTCGGGAGCGTCAGGGAACTGACGCGGCCCCAGAACGGCAAACTGTAGACTTATCGAGGCATTCGGAAAGCTTTACCGGCCGTTGACAAAGGCGCACATGGCAGATCGACACACAGAAGGGGCCAAGTCCAAATACACCGCTGACCGGCGGATGCCCGGCTCCTTCGAGGGTGAGACGGTCACTCGCCGACGGTTCATGACGGCGGTCACACATGGAGCGGGCGGCGTCGCCGCCGCGGCCTTCACGCTGCCGGCGCTGGGCTTTGCGATCGGTCCGATCTTCAGCCGCGAGCCGTTCAACTGGCAGCCGGTCGGGCCCCCGTCGGACTTCACGCAGACCAACTACTCGATCAAGGTGATCACGATCGTCCAGGGGATCGGCGACGCCGGCACCTCGATCGCCTACATGCGCCAGCGCGATCCCGCGATCGACACCGAGCCCGAGGACCAGTACAACCACTGGGTCGCGCTCTCCTCGCGGTGCATGCACCTCGGCTGTCCGGTCCGGTACGTGTCGGCCGCGGAGCGCTTCATCTGCCCGTGCCATGGCGGCGTCTATGACTTCCGGGGCGAGGTCGCCGGTGGGCCCCCGGTACGTCCGCTGGACCGCTTCTACACCCGCCTGAACAACAGCACCGGTCTCGTCGAGGTCGGGCCGCGGTACTCGGTCAACTTCGAGCTGCACCGCTTCTCGCCGCGCGACCCGGCCCAGCCGCTCAACGGCATCGGCCAGTACCTGTACCCCAAGCGCTTCGACACCTCGATCCTGCCCAAGAGCTAGCTCCCGCCACCGCACACCCTCTCAAGCGCCAGCCCCCTCCTTCATGCCCAATCTCCCCGCCCCTCCCATCCCCAAGGTCCTGCAGCCCAAGCCCAAGCGGCCCGGGCAGAACGGGAACGGCACGATGACGCCGGTCGAGCTCGGCGCCGAGGCCGGGATCACCGTCGTCGACTGGATCGACGAGCGCACCTCGATGTCGGGCGGCCTGCGCTGGCTGCTGTTCCGCAAGGTCCCGCGCGGGGTCAACTGGTTCTACACGCTGGGCTCGGCGACGATGTTCGCGTTCCTCAACCAGGCGGTCACCGGCGTCTTTCTGGCCATGTACTACAAGCCCGACGCCTCGGGCGGCGCGTATGAGTCGGTGCGCTACATCACCGATGACGCCTTCCTCGGACAGACGGTGCGCGCGATGCACAAGTGGGGCGCCTCGGTGATGATCATCCTGATCTTCCTGCACATGGCGCGCACGTTCTTCTTCGGCGCCTACAAGTACCCGCGTGAGCTGACGTGGATCATCGGCGTCGTGCTGCTCATCCTCACGCTCGCGATGGGCTTCACCGGCTACCTGCTCCCGTTTGACCAGCAGTCCTACTGGGCGACGATCGTCGGTGTGAACATCAACGGCACCGGCCCGTTCATCGGGCCGTATCTCTCCGACTTCCTGCGGGCCGGCCCGGAGTTCGGGGCCACCACCCTGTCGCGGTTCTACGCGATCCACATGATGTTGATCCCCGGCCTCATCGCGGCGCTGATCGGCGCGCACCTGTACCTGATCACGAAGCTCGGCATCACCGCCCCGCCGTGGATCCGGGTCACCGAGGAGGACGACGAGGTTCCGGAGATGCACGAGGTCCAGGTCTAGCAATGGCGATCGTCTCCGTCCGCTCATGAACCAGCAGGAGAAAGAGCAGTACCTCCGCGAGTACGCCGTCCTGAAGAACGAGGGCGAGCCGTTCTTCCCGTACTCGGTCGCCCACGACTCGGTCATGGCCGTGCTCGTGATGGCGGTGATCATCTTCCTGGCGCTGTTCCTCGGCGCCGAGCTGGGACCCAAGGTCGATCCGACGACGACCACCTACGTGCCGCGCCCCGACTGGTACTTCTTCTTCCTGTTCGAGGTCCTCAGGGTGATGAAGAACATCCCCAAGTTCACCGACATGGCGACGATCGGGGTGCCGACGATCTGCATGATCCTGCTGTTCCTGCTGCCGTTCTATGACCGCAGCCCGGAGCGCCGGATCACCCACCGCCCGGTGGCGCTGGCCGCCGGGCTGGTGACGATCCTCGCGATGGCCTACCTGACCTGGTCGGGTGCCAACACCGGCTCGCCCAACGAGGTCAACCTCAAGCCCCCGTCGACGCTGACCGCGGCGCAGGCGAGCGTCTATCGCGCGGGCGAGCTCGTCGTCGGGCAGTCCGGCTGTCTCGCCTGCCACGTCATCGGCGACAACGGCAACAACGGACCCGGGCCGCCGCTCACCCACATCGGCTCCTACCGGCGGCCGAACGCGATCGCCTCGACGCTGCGCAACCCGACGGCGCCGATGCCCTCGTTCGCCGGTCTCGCCAAGCAGTACCCGAAGAAGTTCCAAGACCTGGTGAGCTTCCTGGGCATGCTCCAGTAAGCCCGACCAGGGTCGGGAACCGGTGCCCATGACGGCGAGCACGCCCTCGCCAACCGATAATGCAGGTCAGGTCCCCGGCGTGTCGCCGGGGACGCTGCCCGAACCCCAGGTCCAGGCGATGTTCGACCGGATCGCCCGGGTCTATGACCGGATGAACGCGGTCATGACGGCGGGGCTGCACCACCAGTGGCGCCGCCGCGCCGCCGATCTTGCGGCGGTGGCGCCGGGTGACCGGGTGCTCGACGTCGCCACCGGCACCGGGGACCTGGCGTTCGAGCTCGGCCACCGGGTGGCGCCCGACGGCGTGGTCGTCGGCGCCGACTTCTCGGAGAACATGCTGCAGATCGCGCGGGGGAAGGCGGCGGCGCTCGGCCGTATCAC
>CAZZYU010000006.1:0-20615 GCA_964658375.1 uncultured Acetobacteraceae bacterium
TACGGCGTCTACAAGACCAACGGCCGCCACGACGGACGCTACCTGCGCTTCAAGCCGATCGTCACCGACGGGGCCGGCCGCGGCGCCGCGGTGACCTCGGTCGTGTCGATGCACGTCTACCGCGGTCGGCTCTACGTGGGCTCAAGCGGCTGGTACAACCGCAACTCGATCCCGATCTCCGAGATGATCCGGATCGCGCCCAACGACGAGTGGGCACTCGTCGTCGGCAACCCGCGGACGCTGAAGAACGGGCGCACGATGAATCCGATCAGTGGCCAATACGACGGCTTCTTCAATCCGTTCACCGCCCATTTCTGGCGCATGGCCAACCAGGGCGGTGGGATGTTCATCGGCACCAACGACTGGAGCTACCTCGTCCAGGCCGACAAGTCCTACGCGTTCCTGGACTCGATGCTCACAGGTGAGCTGGGCTTTGACATCTGGGGCACCTGCAACGGCACCGACTACTTCGCGGTCACCCGCGACGCGTTCACCGGCGATGAGTACAACTTCGGCGGGCGCAACCTCGTCACCGACGGGCCCAAGGGCAACGACCTGTACATCGGCTCGGCCAATCAGGCTCAGGGCGCGTCGATCTTCGACGACCACCTTCAGTCCTGCCAGTCGCTCGTGCATGAGCCCGACGCGCTCGCACGGCCGGCCGCGCTGATGACCGACCATGCCGCCGCGGGGGGAACGCTCGTCTCCTGGAAGCCGACGGCTGGAGCGACGAGCTACACGGTCGAGCGGGCGGCGTTCACCAGCGCCACGATCAGCGTCCAGCCGGGCCTCACGGTCAACGGCGTGCACTTCGACAGCGGCGACCCGTCGGTCGTCGCCCCGGGCACTCCTGGGTCGATCGCGGCGACGCTCACCGTGCCGGGCGAGTTCACGCCGGTGGCCCAGACCGACCAGCCGTACTACGTCGACTCAGACCCCGGCAAATATCTCTATGAGGTCGTCGCCACCAACTCCCTCGGCGAGGATTCGCTGGCCTCCAACAGCGAGATCACGCCGACCGGAGCGCCGCCGACGTTCGCCAGCGCCGCGGATGCGGTGTCGTCTCCGTCGGCCGCCGGCGCGACGATCGCCCGTGCGCAGGACTCCGCGCCGGCGCGCCTGATCTCGGCCGCGCAGGCCGCGTTCGCAACCGGGCATCACAGCGTCGCGTTCGCCGACCTGGCGCGGGTGCAGCGACTCGCCGCGCGCGGGGACAACGACAATCTCGTCGCGGTCGCGGCCGGCCTGGAACGCCGTCTGCAGTACGCCACGCTGACGGGCGCTCGATGAGCAGGGTGCGACGATGCGCCTGACGGTCCTCACCGTCGGATCGCGCGGGGACGTCCAGCCGTTCCTCGCCCTCGGGACGACGCTCGTCAGCGCCGGCCACGAGGTGACGATCGCGACCCATCCGAAGTACGAGCCGCTCGTGAGCGCGGCCGGACTGCCGTTCGCGGCGCTCGCCGAGGGCCGGATCAGCGAGGGTCCGTCGACGCGGGAGGGCGCCCGCTGGGCGAGCTCCTCCAGCCGGCATCTCCCGTCCTGGGTGGGCTTCCTGCGCGACGCCCAGTCGGTCGCCCGCCGACGGCTGGCCGACGGCCTGCTCGCCGGCCAGGGGGCCGACGCGATCCTCGCCGGCGACCTGGCCACCGTCCTGGGTTGGCAGGTCGCCGAGCACCACGGCTGCCCGCTGGTCCGCGTCAGCCTGAGCCTGCCGCCGCTCGGCGGACGCCAGGGTCCCGTCGTCGAGCTCCTGCGCGGGGCCGCGTGGCAGATCGCCCGACCGTGGCTGGACCGAGTGCGCCGCGACGTCGGCCTGAGCCCGATCGACCGGCGCGAGCCGATCGCCGAGCTGGCGCGGCGGGGCAGCCTGGTCCTGCACGCCTACAGCGCCCGCGCCGCCCCGCCCGCGGCCCACGCCGGCGGGCCGCAGGCGCCCCACGTGACCGGCTTCTGGTTTCTGGATGCGCACCTGGACCCCGAGCCCCCCGACGGGCTGGCCGCGTTCCTGGCCGCCGGGCCGGAGCCGGTCTGCATCGGCTTTGGCAGCATGCTCGACGACGATCCGGTGGACAGCACCCGAGTCGCGGTGCAGGCCCTCGCCCGCGCCGGGCGCCGGGGCGTGCTGATCCGCGGGCAGTGGGGCCTGCGCGGCGAGGAGCTGCCCGACACCGTCTACGCGGTGCAGACGGTCGCGCACGACTGGCTGTTTGACCGCTGTGCGGCGGTCGTCCACCACGCAGGGGCCGGCACGACCGCGGCCGTGCTGCGCGCCGGGATCCCCTCGGTGCCGATCCCGCACATGGCCGACCAGCGCCGTTGGGCGCGGCGGCTGGGCGAGCTCGGCGTCGCGACGGCGCCGATCGCCCGGCGGCGGCTGTCCGCCGACGTGCTGGCCGAGGCGATCTCGGCGGCCGCCGGCGATGCCGGGATGCGCGGCCGCGCCGAGCTCCTGGCCCGGGAGATCGCCGCCGAGCGGGGCACCGAACGGGCCCTGGAACTGCTCGAGACCCATCTCGGGCGACGTGCCGCGGCGACCGCTCCGGCGATGAGCACCTTGACCAACACGACGAGCTGAGGAGTTCCCCGGATGTCAGGACGCGCACGAGGATCGCTGCTGCTGGGGCTGTTGATGGCGTGTGCCATCGCGTTCCCCGCGGCGGCGATGGCCACCGTCAACCCCACCGTGACGGTCACCCAGCCGACGGGTAACGCCGCCGGGTCCACCGGGTCGGCGCAGATCGCCGTGGCCTTCAACCAGAGCGTCGGCGACGCGGTCAACACCGTGTCGATCAACCTCGCCCCGGGACTGCTGCTGCCCTACAACCTCGACGGCGGGGCGTGCGTCACGGTGGCCACTCCCGCGCCGGCGTGCCAGATCGGCTCGGGCACGGCGACGATCGCCGGCACCGACACCCCGATGGCGCTGTACCTCACGGCCCCTCCGACGTCCTTTGATCTCGCGGGCGTCGTGCTCGTCGCCGGCACCACCACCGTCGACGGCGCGGTCGATCTCGTCTCCGGGGTGTCGCTTGACCCGCTGGGAGCGATCACGCGCGAGGCGATCAACCTCACCGGCCTGCCCGCGGCACCGGTGAGCGCCCTGAACCTCACGCTCACCGGCCTGCGGCTGCCGACCGCCTGCCCCTCGGTGCCGGGACAGATCGCCGTCTACAGCACCTCGCAGCTGTCCACCACGCCGGTCATCCGCGACGCATCATTTCCGGTGACCGGCTGCGGATCGCTGACCTATCTGCCGCTGGTCTCCAACGTGATCCATCGCGATCCCGGCACGACGGGCACGGCGAGCCTCACGACGAAAATCGGCCAGTTCGGCAACCAGTCCTCGACGGCGAGCGCGACCCTCGGTCTGCCAACCGCGGCGGTCACGGTCAACTCCGCACTGGAGCCGTGCGTGACCGGGAGCACCTGCACCGTCGGCAGCGCGACGATCGTCTCGCCGCTGCTCCCGGCGGGTTCGCTTGACCAGGGGACGATCACGCTCAGCGGCACCCGCCGCGCGCCACAGATCACGGTCAGCTTTCCACCTCCGACGTCGATCAGCTTCTCCGGGACGGTCAGCTTCCTTGCCAGCACGCTGACCCTCGACGACCTGCCCGACATCCCGATCAACTCGCTGACGATGCGCTTCACCGGCAACCAGCTTGGCCGGCTCTACACCACCAACTGCGACCCGACGATGGTCGGCAGCAAGCTCCTGGGAGCATCGGGCGGCAAGGCGGTGAGCGGCAAGACGGCCGTCAAGTACACCGGCTGCCCGCTCAAGCACACCGGCCCGCCGACCGTCACCGGCGGCTGGTTGAAGGGCCTGAGCACCGGACACCCGGTCGTGCACCTCAAGGCGTTCCGTGGCCAGTACGCAGCGAGCCTGCGCACCGTCGCGGTGTCGCTGCCCTCGGGTCTCAGCTTTGACTCAAGCACGGCCGATCCCTTCGTCTGCTACAGCCGGAGCACCTGCACGAGCGTGCTGTCCGGGCACGGGCTGACCGTGCTCAACGCGAAGGTCAAGTCGATCACGGCCCACCCGGGTCAGCTGATCCTCACCTTCGCCCAGCCGACCCGCAGCGTCTCGATCGAGGCCGCGGCGCCGCTGGTGACCGAGTCACGCTCGCTCGCCGCGCGCGTCAAGAGCGGCGCGGTGCACCGCCTGACGATCGGGGTCGCCGTCACCAGCGCATCGGGCAAGCACGCGTTGCTGCATCTGCGCCCCGTCGCGCGGTGACGACGGTTCGGGAGCTCGCCCACGAGGATCGGCCTAGGTGGAACGACCTGTGGGCGGGCTACATCGCCTTCTACCGCGGCGAGGTCGCCGCGGAGGTGACCGAGCAGACGTTTCACCGGATGACCGAGCGCCGGGACGGCTGCTTCGGGCTGGGGGCCGTCGCCGACGACGGGACGCTCGTCGGCCTCGCCCACTGCGTCCTGCACCCCTCGACGTGGTCGATGGGCGCGACCTGCTACCTGGAGGATCTGTTCGTCGACCCCGGCCACCGGGGAACCGGTGCGGCCCGGGAGTTGATCGAGGCCGCCGGTGAGTGGGCTCGGGCGGCGGGCGCCGAGACCCTGTACTGGCACACGCAGGCGTTCAACGGCCGGGCCCGATCGCTGTATGACACGGTCGCGCGCCTGACGTCCTTCGTGCATTACGAGCGCCAGCTCGTCTGAAGAGCCCGGCGGCGGTGGTCAGTCGCGCTGCAGCGAGAAGCGCCGGTAGACGAGCGCGCCCTCGGCCAACCCGCGGTACACGCCGCTGCCCTCGATTGCCGCGAACTCCCGCGCGTAGCGGCGCAGCGGCTTGGGGACCCCGCGGTCGATCCGCGCGAGCACGGCGGGCGTGTTGAGCGCCAGCGCGCGCACGACATTGGGGGTGATGTCCTGCTCCTCGGTGATCTGAAACCCGGCGTCAATCAGCTCGTCGTGAAAGCGCGCGTCAGGCGACAGCTCGGTGGCACCGTCGCCGTTGGCCGACGGGGCGGCCGTGTAGCGGAAGTCGGCCAGCAGCAGCCGGCCGCCGGGCCGCAGCACACGGTGCACCTCACGCAGGAAGCGGGGCACGTCTCCGTAGCAGTGGCTGGTCTCGACGCTGAGCACCGCATCGAAGCTCTGGTCGCCGAACGGCAGCGCCTCGGCATCCCCGGCGACGAACTCAAGCCCCGGCCGTCCGTGCTGAGCCCGGGCCCGCTCCACGGCCGTCCGCGCGAGGTCCAGGCCGACGATCGACTTCGGGCCGGCGTGCTCGAACACGAAGGCGGTCCCGCCGCCACGGCCGCTGCCGACCTCCAGCACCTTGAGTCCCTCGAGATCGGCTGCGCCGGCGACGACCGCGTAGAGCTGGCGGCCGAAGCGATCCTGCTCCCCGTCGACGCCCGGCAGGCGCCCGTCGGCCTCGGTGGAGGCATACCCGTAGTTCATCAGCGCCGCGCCGGCGCCCCGGCCCCGGACGCTGGCGACCTCATAGAAGCCCCGCCACAGGACCTTCTCGACGCGCGGCTGCAACTCGGGCGCCGCCTTCAGCAGCGCCTCGATCCCCGCACGGACCGGGCGAAACTGACGCCGCGTGTCCGCTGGGGTGGCCATCCCGGTCACGCCGGAATCCCCAGGTCGGAGATGACCCGGCCGCGCAACCCGGGCACCGGGTCCAGTCCGGCGAGCGAGAGCACCGTCGGCGCGATGTCGTAGATCGTCAGGTCCTCTCGCCGGCCCGGAGTCACGCCCGGGCTGGCGAGGATGCAGATGCCGTCGCGGTCGTGGTTGGCGTCGTCGGGGCCGGTGTCGTTCTCCAGCGTCCAGTGACGTCCGTGACCGACGCTGCCGTTGCTGCGCCAGCCCAGGTCGCCGAAGTAGACGACCAGGTCGGGCGGGATCCCGTTGCGCTCGCGCCACAGCTCCTCCGGCCGGAACGCGCGGGTGCCGATCGACTCGCCGTCGGGACCGGGCAGCTCCTCCAGGCCGGCGGCGAGCTCGTCGCGGAGGGCGTCGAAATCGGCGGGGTCGACGATGCCCTGGGGCTCGCGTCCGGCGACGTTGAGGCACAGGCGGCAGTAGTAGCCGCCCTCTCCCCACGCCCGGGTCCGGCTCCAGTCGATCTTCAGCGCAGACAGCGGCGTCAGCCGGCCGGGCTCCGGCTCCTCCTCGAGGACCAGGTACCCCTCGCGCAGCAGCCACTCGTTGACGCAGATCGCCCCGTGCATCGGCCGCGCGCCGTGATCGGAGACGACGAGCACCGCGGTGTCGTCATCAAAGCGCTCGAGCAGCTCGCCGATCTCCTCGTCCAGATAGGCGTAGTAGTTGCGGATCGCGTCGCGGTAGCGGGAGTCCGGCTCATAGCGCGGATGGGTCTCATCCAGGAATCGCCAGAACGCATGGTGCATGCGGTCCAACCCGATCTCGACCATCATGAAGAAGTCCCAGTCACGTGACTCGAGCAGGTGCTCGGCGACCCGGAAGCGCTGCTCGGTCATCGCATAGACCTCAGACAGGATCCGGTCGCGGTCCTCGCTGCGGAAGTTCTCCACGTCGACCTGGTAGCGCCCGACCAGGCGCTCGACCTCGGTGCGCAGCTCTGGTGGATGGGTGTAGGGGTCGGTCCGCGTGTCGGAGGTGAGAAAGCACGACACGAGGTCGCCGTTGACCACCGGCGGCGGCGAGGTCTGGGGCACGCCGATGACGATCACGTGTTGACCCGCGTCGCCCAGCCGATCCCACAGCCGAGGCACGGTGACCGCTCGCGCGTCGGCGACCCGCAGCGAGTCATAGCCGTAGTCGGCGCGGTTGCGAAAGCCGTAGATCCCCAGCTCGCCGGGATCCGCGCCGCTGGTCATGCAGCTCCACGCGGGAACGGTGATCGGAGGATCGACGCTGCGCAGCGGGCCCCAGGCGCCGCGCTCGATGAGCCCGGAGAGATTGGGAAGCTCGTCACGCCAGCGGTCGAAGACGAGCTTGGGCTCGGCGCAGTCCAGCCCGATGACCGCAACGCGGCTCATCGCCGTGCCTGAGTCGGGCGCGTCAGATCGCACGCTGTCGGGCGCATCAGATCGCGCCCTGTCGGGCAGCGAGGCCGACAGCCTGAGCCCGGGTGCGGCAGTTGAGCTTCTCCAGCAGGTCGTGGACGACGTTCTTGACTGTCCGTTCGGAGTAGTTGAGCTCCTGGGCGATCTCGGCCGTCGTGCAGCCGTCGGCGATCAGGCACAGGACCTCGTGCTCACGCCGATCGAGCTCACGGCGTCCCCCGACCTCCGCCCCGGGAGCCGGCATCAGCTGGCGCATCAGCTCGGGCGGCATGTGCTCCCCGCCGCGAGCCAGCGCGCGAATACACGACAGCAGTCGTCCCGAGGTGAGCGAACGCAGGACGAGCACCGCGGTCACCTCACCGTCGACCGGGACCGGCTTTCCGCCCCGCGAGCCGTTCATACGCATCGTGCCGAGGGAGCGAACCGCTGCCCGGCCGCGTGCTCCGGCGCCCACTCCCAAAGCGTCGGTGGCCACTTCAAAGATGAGGACCGGGGCGCGCGACCCCTCCAATCCTTCAAGCGATTCAGCCAGTTCCGTCGAGCTTGTTGCAATCGCCAACGCGATCCATCCTTGTCTCTGGTTGTACAGATCTGACCGGTGGAAGTCGCGCTTTCGCGCACAGCTACCGGTCACGGAGCCTTCCCCGGCGCATACCAGCTCTTGCCCCAAACCACGGGTCCCGGTGCCCTCGGAACCCTTGCGTACCAGAATATAGGAATAGCCCTCTTATTGCGAGTTAAGGACTCGTGACTATTGCCCGTGCGAGCCGCCAGGGACCCGTGACCACAGCCGATCCGCGCCGCTAGCGTACGCGGCCGTGACGAGATCAGCGCGACGCGGTGACCGCGCACGACCTGGATCGGTGGCGTCGTCGACGGCGCTGCGCCGGGTCGGGCTGGTCCTCGGAGTGGTCGTGCCGGTGGCCGCCTACGTGGTCCTGCGCGCGGCCACCGGGGACACGACGACGGCGCTCGCGGTGACCGAGATCATCCCGGTGGCATGGGTGCTGGCCGGCGGATTGCTGCGCCGGCACGTCAACCCGGTCGTCCTGGTCGGCGCCGCCGTGCTGGGCGCCGCGCTTCTGGTGACGGTGCTGACCGGCGGCAGCGCGCTGCCGCTCAAGCTCCGCCGGGCCTCGATCACCGGCCCGTTGGGCATCGCCTGCCTGATCTCGGCGGCGGTCGGGCGCCCGCTGCTGCCCGCCCTGCTGGAGCTGCTGGTCCGGGCCGGCCCGGAGCGCTGGCGCGATCGCGCCGACGGGGTTCGCGCCGCGGCCTCCGGGGACGTGGCGACGGTGCTCACGGTGATCGTCGGCCTCGGCCTGATCGCCGACGCGGCCCTGCAGGTCACGCTCGCGCTGACGGTGTCCACGACGGTGTTCCTCGCCGCCTCGCGGCTGGGCCGGATCGCGATCGCCGTCGTCAGCCTCGGCGCCTGCGCCTGGTACTCCTCCTCCCGACGGGATCCGGAGGAGTCCGCGGCGTCGCCCGAGGCCGACGCGCTCCCGGAGTCCGTCAGCGACGGCGGATGACCCGCGCCGGCGGACGACCAGGGCGGTCGACCCGGCGGTCTACTCCCACTCGATCGTGCCGGGGGGCTTGCTCGTGATGTCCAGCACGACGCGGCCGACGGGGCGGATCTCGTTGATCATCCGCGAGGCGATCTGCTCCAGCAGGTCGTAGGGCAGGCGCGCCCAGTCGGCGGTCATCGCGTCGTCGGAGGTCACCGCCCGGATCGCGATCACGTTGCCGTAGGTGCGCTCGTCGCCCTGGACCCCGACGGTGCGGATGTCGGGCAGCACGCAGAAGGACTGCCACAGATCCCGGTAGAGGCCGGCCTTGCGGATCTCGTCCTGGAGGATCGCGTCGGCCTCGCGCAGGGTGTCCAGTCGCTCTCGGCTCGCCTCGCCGCCGACGATCCGGATCGCCAGGCCGGGGCCGGGGAACGGCTGGCGCCAGACCAGACGCTCGGGCAGGCCGAGTTCGGCCCCGACGGCGCGGACCTCATCCTTGAACAGGGCCCGCAGCGGCTCCACCAACGTGAACTGCAGGTCCTCGGGCAGGCCGCCGACGTTGTGGTGGGACTTGATCGTCGCCGCCCCGGTGCCGCCGCCGGACTCGATCACGTCGGAGTACAGCGTGCCCTGGACCAGGAACGCGACGTCATCCAGCCGCGCCGCCTCCTCCTCGAACACGCGGATGAACTCCGCGCCGATCAGCTTGCGCTTGGTCTCGGGATCGCTGACGCCGGCCAGCCGGTCCAGGAAGCGATCGGCCGCGTCGACGGCGACGAGCGGAACCTTGAAGTGGTCGCGGAAGGCGCTGATCACCTGCTCGCCCTCGTTCTTGCGCATCAGGCCGTGATCGACGAACACGCAGGTGAGCCGGTCGCCGATCGCCTTGTGCACGAGCAGCGCGGCAACGCTGGAGTCCACGCCGCCCGAGAGGCCGCAGATCGCCCGTCCCTCGCCGACCTGAGCGCGGATCGCCTGCACCTGGTCCTCGATCACCGAGGCCGGCGACCAGGTCGGGTCACAGCCGCAGACGTCGGTGAGGAAGTTGGTGAGCACCTGGTGGCCGTAGGGGGTGTGGACGACCTCGGGGTGAAACTGGATCCCGTAGACGCCGCTGGAGACCGACTCAAACGCGGCCACCGGCGACGCCGTCGAGGAGGCGAGGGCGTCAAAGCCCGGTGGGGCCGTGAACACCGTGTCGCGATGGGACATCCAGCACGTCTGCTGCTCCGGAGTGCCGGCCAGCAGGCGTCCGGGCTGGCGCACGCTCAGCTGCGAGCGGCCGAACTCGCCGACCTCGGCTCCCTGCACGGTGCCGCCGAGCGCCAGCGCCAGCAGCTGCATGCCGTAGCAGATGCCGAGCACCGGGATCCCGAGCTCGAGCAGCTCGCGCTCCAGCGGCGGTGCGCCGGCGGCGTAGACCGAGGCGGGCCCGCCCGACAGGATCACGCCCTTGGGACGGCGGCGCGCGACCTCCGCGGCGCCCGCGTGGTAGGGCAGCAGCTCGGAGAACACGCCGCACTCACGCACCCGGCGCGCGATCAGCTGTGAGTACTGCCCGCCATAGTCGAGCACGACCACCTCATCGGTGGCGGCACGAACGTCGGCGAGCCCGTCGTCGAGGGGCACGCCGGAGGTCTTCTCGGCCTCGACCGAGGCCGCCGCCGCACCGCCGCCCGAGACGGCGCTAATCGGTCGCTCCGACCGACGCCGTCGCGCCGCGCGCGCCCATCCCGACGCCCTGCTCGCGCTGCAGCGACTTCCCCTCGGTCTGCAGCGCCGGCGCCACCATCAGCTCGGCGCGGTTGAACTCCGCGATGTCGCGGTAGCCGCACGTCGCCATCGACGTCTGCAGCCCGCCCATCAGGTTGAACGTGCCGTCGTTCTCGCGCGCCGGACCCTTGATGATCTCCTCCAGCGTGCCGTTCTGCTTGGTGGCGACCCGGGTGCCGCGGGGCAGCGTGGGATGAAACGTCGCCATCCCCCAGTTGTAGCCACGGCCGGGGGACTCGTAGGCACGCGCGAGCGCGGAGCCGAGCATCACCGCGTCGGCGCCGCAGGCGACCGCCTTGGCGACATCGCCGCCGTTCTTCATGCCGCCGTCGGCGATCACCTTCACGTAGTCGCCGGTCTCCAGCATGTGCTGGGAGCGAGCAGCCGCGACGTCCGCGATCGCCGTCGCCTGGGGCACGCCGATCCCGAGCACCCCCCGGGTGGTGCAGATCTGGCCGGGGCCGACGCCGACGAGGACGCCGGCGGCCCCCGTGCGCATGAGGTGCAGGCCCGTGTGATAGGAGGCGCAGCCCCCGACCACGACCGGCACCTCGACCTCGCGGATGAACTCCTTGAGGTTCAGCGGCGGGCGCGACTCGTCGCGCGACACGTGCTCGGCGGAGACGACCGTCCCCTGGATCACGAGGATGTCCAGCCCCGCCTCCAGCGCGGTCTCGTAATAGCGACGAACCTTCTGGGGGGTGAGCGAGGCGGCGGCGACGACGCCGTGGTCCTTGATCTCACGGATCCGTCGCGCGATCAGCTCGGGCTTGACCGGCTCGCGGTAGATGTCCTGCATCTCCCGGGTGGCGATGTCGGGCGAGAAGGTCGCGATGCGCTCCAGCACCTCGTCGGCATCCTCGTAACGGCACTGGATGCCCTCGAGGTTGAGCACCGCCAGCCCGCCGAGCTTGCCGATCAGGCCGGCGGTCTCCGGCGAGACGACGCCGTCCAGCGCGGCCGCGAGCAGCGGCAGGTCAAACCGGTACGGACCGAGGGTCCAGGAGATGTCGACATCGTCAGGGTCGCGCGTGCGCCGCGACGGCACGATGGCGATGTCGTCGAATCCGTACGCCCGGCGAGCCTTCTTTCCGCGGCCGATCTCTATTTCCATTGACTGAGCGTAGCCCTCCGGGCGGATGTATGAGGAGGATTCCGGCGCGCGGCGCCGACGGCTCGATCCTAGCGCCCGCTCAGCCGATCTCGGCGCCGACGGCCAGCCGCTCGGACTCGACCCCGGCGAGCAGCCGCTCGACCCGGGGCGGCTCGACGATCCCGGCGCCGAAGTGCAGGGTGGACTCCGCCCCGCAGGCGACCCCGAAGCGCAGGCAGTCGACCGGCGGCTGGCCGCCGTAGCGGGCGGCCACGTAGCCGGCCAGGAACGCGTCGCCCGAGCCGACCGCCGAGCGCGCCTCCTGCTCTTCGATTCGCACCCGGTAGATCGCCGGCGCATCGTCCTCGTAGATCCTCGCGTAGCAGCCGTCCGCGACGGTCATGATCGCCTCCCGGGCACCGAGGCGCACCATCTCCGCGACCGCCTGGGCCCGATCATCACCGTCGTTGAACTCGTGACCGACGAGCTCCTCGGCCTCGAGCTCGTTGGGCGAGACGAGGTCGGGCTCGGCGCGCATCGACAGCCGCAGCGCCTCCCCCTCGCAGTCGATCATCGTCGTCACCCCGAGGCGGCGCACATCGCGGATCAGCGAGAAGTAGATGTCGGGCGCGATGCCCCGCGGGAGGCTGCCCGCGAACACGCAGATGCTCGCGCCCTGGGCGAGGTAGAGCAGCTTCTCGCGAAACCGTTCGAGCTCGGCGGCCGACACCGCCGGGCCGCGCTCGTTGATCTCGGTGTGGATGCCGGTGGTCGGATCCAGGACCACCGTGTCGGTGCGTGATTCGGCACCGATACGGACGAAGTCGTTGAGGATCGACTCCTCATTGAGCGCCTCTGCGATCCGGCTCCCGGTCCACCCGCCGGCCAGCCCGGTCGCGATCACCGGCTGACCGAGCCGCTTGATCGCGCGGGCGATGTTGACCCCCTTGCCCCCCGGCATCGTCGTCTGGTCGACGGTCCGGTGGCGACGTCCGGGGGTGAAGCTCGGCACCTCGAGCGTCTTGTCGATCGCCGGGTTGAGGGTGACGGTGATGATCATGCCGGCCCCCAGCCTCGCCGGCGCTCCTGGCGCACCGCGCGCACGAGCACCGCCGCCAGCAGGACGGTGGCGACCGCGATGATGGTCGCCAGCATCCACGTCTGGGTGACGAAGCGGGCGGCGAGCGTCAACCGGCTGACCGCGGCCAGCGGGCGCTCGAGCGTCACCGGCACGCTCGTCAGCTGGCGACGCCCGACGAACACGGCCGCGCTGCCGACGACCGTCCCGGCGGGCAGCGGCCCCTTGAGCCGGCGGGGTACGCGGACCGCGACGCGGACGTCGCTGGAGCGGGGCAGGATGCGGACGACCGAGCGCTTGGCACGCACCGGCACCCGCAGCCCCGGCCGGTCTGTGACCGTCGGGCGGGCCATCACCTCGCCGGCGCGCACCGGCCGCCAGGGTCGGAAGTTCCCGTAGCCGTAGTCGAGCAGGGCCAACGAGTTCTCATCCCGTGCCGCCTCGCTGTCGGTCCCGAGCACCGCGCTGATCAGTCTCATCCCGTTTCGCTGCCCCGAAGCCACCAGAACATAACCGGCGCCGGAGGTGTGTCCGGTCTTGACCCCGTCGATCCAGGAATCATCGCGCACGAGATCGTTGAGGTTGGTCACCTCGCGCACCGGACCGGTGGCGAGCCGTGCGCTGGGCATCGCGACCACACGAGCGAAGAACCGCCAGTGGGTGAGGTCGTAGTCGGCCAGCCGCACGAGATCGGAGGCGCTGGAGTAGTTGCCCGGCGTATCGAGGCCGATCGGCGTCGCGTAATGGGTGTGGGTGAGCCCGAGCCGGCGCGCCTGCGCGTTCATCATCGCCACGAACCGCGCCACCGACCCGTGGCCGACGTTGTAGGCGAGGTCCTCCGCGGCGTCGTCGGCGCTGGGCAGCAGCATCGCGATCAGCAGGTCGTGGACGGTCATCCGCTCCCCGGGCGACAGGCCGATCTGGGAGTCCGAGGCCGCCTGGTGATAGTCGGGATAGGTGTCGACGGTGTCGAGGTCGTGCACGTGCGTGAGCACGACCAGCGCCGTCATCAGCTTGGTCGTGCTGGCGATCGGCAGCTCGCGGTTGGCGTCGGCGCCGAGCAGGGTCTGCCCGGTCAGCGGCGCGTACAGGGCCGCGGCGCGCACCGACAGCTGCGGCGGGGCCTGGGCGAGGGCGGGAGCGCAGACCGCGGCCAGGGCGACCACGGCGCCCAGCGCCGCCACCACCGCCCGCAGCGCCGGCCGCGCGGCGCGGCGGCTCACCGGCGAAGCCTCAGCCGCTGCCCGGTCTGCAGGTTGTAGGGCGGCGACAGCGCCGGGTTCAGTGCGGCCAGGCGGCTGATCGAGACGCCCGTGCGGCTGGAGATGGAGCTCAGCGTGTCGCCGGATCTGACCGTGTAGGACGCCGGCTTGCCGGCGGCGGGCGGCGGGCTGCGACGCGTGCGCTTGACGGCCGGACGCGCGCGATGGGTCGGCGTCGAGGTGTGCGTCGTCGCGACGTTGTCGTGGACGATCACGTACACGCCCACGGCCACGGCGGCGATCGCTATCGGCGCGAGGAAGCGCGCGCTGTTTCGCACCATGGCAGCGCGATCATACCGGCGGTTCAGGCGCGATCTGCAGGACCTTCGCGCTCAGGCGTAGAGACCCCAGACCAGCTCGCGCAGCCGGGTCGCCTCGGCGCGGGCGGCGGCTGCCGGCTCCCCGCCGTCACGGCGGAAGGCGTCGGCGATCGCCCGGGACGCCGACACCAGTCCGCCCGCGGGACCCGGCGCGAACGCCGGCCCCAGCCCCTCACCGGTGCCGCCCTGGGGACCGACGCCGGGCAGCAGCATCACCGCGTGGGGCATCGCCCCGCGCAGCCGCTCGAGGTGCCCGGTGGCCGTCGCCCCGGTCACCGCTCCGACGTCGGACAGCCCCGAGGCACCGACCCCCGGTCGGCCGAGCTCGTCGACGAGCCCCGCGATGGCATCGCTCACCGACCCGCCGTCGCGCAGCGCCAGGTCCTGCAGATCGGCGGCCCCCGGGTTGGAGGTGCGCACGAGCGCGAGCAGGCCACCCTGAGCGCCGCGGGCCTCGGCCAGCAGCGCCGACAGCGAGTCGCGCCCCAGCATCGGGTTGGCCGTGAGCAGGTCGACCCCGAGCCCGGGCACGTCGCCGAACGGCGACGGCGTCGCGCCGAAGAACGCCTGCCCGTAGGCGCGCGCGGAGATGTCGATGTCGCCGCGCTTGGCATCCGCGATCACGATCAGGCCCCGCTCCCGCGCGTCGGCGACGACCTCGGCGAGCGCGGTCCAGCCCGGGGCCCCGAGCCGCTCAAAGCAGGCGACCTGGGGCTTGACCGCGACGCACTGCTCGGCGGCCGCCTCGAGCACGAGCCGGCAGTGCGCCGCGACGGCCCGACCTGCGGCCACGGCTGGACCCACCGCGCCGGCCGCGCCGCCATGGCCCGCCGTCTCCCTGGCCAGCTCGACGGCGTGTGGCCACAGCCGCGCCGGATCGGGGTCGAGACCGAGCACGATCTGGGACGACCGCGCCAGGACGCGCTCGGTCAGCCGATCGCCGAGCATCCGCGTCGTGCCTGGCGCCGAGCGGACGCCGGCGGCCACCATCGCTGGGCTATCGGGCGTCGCGGCTCGCCCGATCGGCGTCAGGCGGCGTTACTTGACGGCCTTCTTGAGCGCGGCGCCGGCGGTGAACTTCGGGACCTTGGAAGCCGCGATCTGGATCTTCTCGCCGGTCGAGGGGTTGCGACCTTCACGCGCGCTGCGGCTGGAGACGCTGAACTTGCCAAAGCCCGAGAACGTCACGTCGCTGCCCCGCTTGAGCGCACCCTCGATCGTCTCGAGCATGGCGTCGACCGCGTCGCCGGCGTCCTTCTTGGTCAGTCCAGCACGATCGGCAACCTGGTCTACGAATTCGGACTTTGTCACGTGGTCCTCCTCGGGAAGATGGAATCGTCGAAGCTAACAGGGTCGGTGGACGATTTTGGGCGTCCGGGCCGACCGCTGTGCATTCTCACCAGACGCCGCGGACGAGATGTAGCCGATTGTGCATCATTTCCCGCAATTTGCGGCAATCGCGGCCCGTATTCGTAGGGTTCTCGGCGCCGCCGGAGCCCCGTCGACCGCGGCCGGTCGTCCGTGCGAGCGCCCCCGCGTCCTGCTCGGCGGCGAGAATGCCGATCGTGGAGCTCGAACGGATCGCCTGGTTGCTCACCGTGCTCGTCTGCCTCGTGACGGCCGCCATCCTGCTGCTGGAGGGCTACTACGGCTACGCCGTGGTGACCTTCGCGGTCGCGGTTTCGGCGGTCATCAACCTGTTCTAACGCCCCCGCCCCGCCGGGTCACGAACGCGAGTCCAGCCAGGCCAGCAGCGCCCGGACAGCGTGGCCGCGGTGGCTGATCACGTCCTTCTCGACGTCGGAGAGCTCGGCCATCGTGCGCCCGGATGCGTCGGCATCGGGCAGGAACGCCGGGTCATAGCCAAAGCCGCCCGCGCCGCGCGGCACGGCGGCAAGCGTCCCGCGGCACTCTCCGAAGAACACCCGCTCGTCCCCGGGCCGACCCGGATCCACCCAGGCCAGCGCACAGACGTAGCGCAGTGCGCTGCCCGCGGGGGCCTCGGCGAGCAGGAGGTCGAGGTTCTCCTCGTCGGTGGCGTGCTCGCCCGCATACCGAGCCGAACGCACACCGGGGCGTCCCTGAAGCGCGGCGGCCTCGATGCCCGAGTCGTCGGCGACCGAGATCTGACCGGTGGCGGCCGCCGCGGCGCGCGCCTTGGGCAGCGCGTTGTCCTGGAACGTCTCCCCATCCTCGGGCGGCAGCACGACGTGGTCGGGCAGCGGCGCGACCGAGATCTGCGCGGGCGCGAGCAGCCGGTTGAACTCGCGCAGCTTGTGCGGGTTGCGTGTCGAGAGCACCAGCGAGGGCGCGCGGGCGGGCACCGCCATCCGCCCCTCAGGCGACGGTCGCCCGGGCGATCGTGTCGGCCTGCAGCATCCGGAGCAGCTCGATCCCGCCGGCGGCGAGCGCCAGCAGCTCGTCGAGGTGTGCCCGTGACAGGGGCGTGCGCTCGGCGGTCGCCTGGACCTCGACCAGTCCGCCGTCGCCGGTCATCACGACGTTGGCGTCGACCTCGGCGGTCGAGTCCTCGGAGTAGTCCAGGTCGAGCAACGCAACTCCGCCGACGACCCCGGCCGAGACCGCCGCGACCGTGCCGGTGAGGGGCACGCGCTCCAGCACCTCCTCGGCCACCAGCCGCCGGCAGGCGAGCTCCAGCGCGACCATGGCTCCGGTGATCGACGCGCAGCGCGTGCCCCCGTCGGCGGTGAGCACGTCGCAGTCGAGGTAGATCGTGCGCTCGCCGAGCGCCTCGAAGTCGACGACGCCGCGCAGCGAGCGTCCGATCAGCCGCTGGATCTCGATCGAGCGCCCGTCGGCCCGACCGCGGGACACGTCGCGCGGCTTGCGCTCGCCGGTGGACGCCGGCAGCATCCCGTACTCGGCGGTCACCCAGCCGCGCCCCGATCGCGCCATCCAGCGCGGGACGCCGGCCTGCACCGAGGCGGTGCAGATGACCCGGGTCTCGCCGACCACGATCAGCGCCGAGCCGGTCGCGGTGGGGACGAATCCGGGGTCGATGCGGGCGGCGCGCAGCTCATCGGGCGCCCGACCCCCGTGACGCGACGACGACGCGGCGGCGGCGGCGCTCACGCCGCCACGCGATCCTCGGCCGGCAGCTCGACGTGCGTGACCTCGCCGAGCGGCATCTGGAGAAAGCGGCTGCCCAGCTGCTCGAAGGCGGCCACCGCTCCGGTCGTCTGGAAGCGGTAGCTGCCCTCGCCGTCGCGGGGGTTCAGCAGGCCGCGGGCGGCGAGCGCCCGCTCGACCGATCGGGTCACCCCGAAGCCCGAGGTGACGAGCGTCACCCCCCGGCCGAGCATCCGCTGCAACATCGGCGCGATCAGCGGGAAGTGCGTGCAGCCGAGAATCACCGTGTCGACCTCGGCGGCGCGCAGCGGCGCGCAGTAGTCGCGCACGATCGCCATCAGCGCCTCGTCGAACGGGAACCCGGCCTCGATGATCGACGCCAGATCCGGACAGGCGACGCTGTCGAGCAGCACGTGCGGGTCGGCGGCGCGCACCGTTCGCTCGTAGGCGCCGCTGGCGACCGTGGCCGGCGTCGCCAGCAGGCCGATCCGTCCGCTGCGGCTGGCGGCGACCGCCTGCTGGGCGGCGGGCGCGAGCACGCCGATCACATCGACGTCCCGGCCGGTGCGGTCCAGATGGTCCTGGACGACGGTCAGCGCGGCGGCGCTGGCCGAGTTGCAGGCGACGACGAGCAGCTTGGCCCCGACGTCGAGCAGATGGTCGGCGATCTGGACCGCGAACGCCTGCAGCTCCCGCGGCGAGCGGCCGCCGTAGGGCATCCGGGCGGTGTCACCGAGGTACAGGTAGTCCTCCCCGGGCAGCGAGACGAGCAGCTCGTGCAGGACGGTGAGTCCGCCGACGCCGGAGTCGAACACGGCCACGGGGAGCTCGGGGCGCATCGGCGCATGGTGGCAGAGCCCGCGGCGACGGTGACGCGGCGACGGTTAGATTCGCGCCACGTGCGCGCGCTGATCGTCACCAACATGTATCCGAGTCCCGAGCATCCCGCGCTCGGCAGCTTCGTCGCCGATCAGGTGACCGCGCTGCGCGCGAGCGGGGATGTCGAGCTCGAGGTCTTCGCGTTCGGGTCCAGCGGGCCCGGTGACCACCGCGCGTACGCGCGCGCCGCCGCGGAGCTGCGCCGTCGGTGTCGCGGGACCCGCTTCGACGTCGTGCACGCCCACTTCGGACTCACGGCGTGGCCCGCCCGGGTGCCGCGCGCGGCCGTGCACGCGGTCACGCTGCACGGCACCGACCTCGTCCACCCGCGCTCACGCGCGATCACCCTCGCCGCGCTGCCGCTCACCGATCTCGTCGCCGTCGTCTCCGAGCCGCTGGCGTCGCTGGTTCCCCGTTGGGCGACCCGCGGCCGGGCGCCCGCGGTGCTGCCCTGCGGCGTCGACCTCGGGCGGTTTGTCGCCATCGACCGCACGCAGGCCCGCGCCGCGCTCGGACTGGACCCCGCGGGGCGCTATCTCCTGTTCGCCGCCGACCCCGCCCGCCCGGAGAAGCGCGTGGACCGCGCCCGGGCGGTGGCCGGCGACGTCACGCTGCTCACGCTCGGCGCGGTGGCGCCGTCCGAGGTGCCGCTGTATGTCAACGCGGCCGACGCGGTGCTCGTCACCTCCGAGCGCGAGTCGTTCGGGCTCGCCGCGCTGGAGGCGCTCGCCTGCGACGTGCCGGTTCTCTCCACGCCGGTCGGAGTCGCCCCGGAGGCGCTCGCCGGACTCAAGGGCGACCTGTGCGCCCCGTTCGCGGTCGACACCTGGCGCGCCGCGCTGGCGCCCCATCTGGCCCACCCCGACCCCCGGGTGCCCGGGCGCGCCCGGGCGGGGCAGTACTCCAGCGACGCGATGGCCACGCGCGTGCTGGACGCCTGGCGGACCGCCCTGGACCGCGCCGGATAGGCGGACCCGCGCCCTCCTCACACCAGCGTCGGCCACCACCGCGACAGGAACTCCCGGGCGCGTCGCGCCTCCGGCACCAGATCGGCCGGGGCCGGCTCGGCGATCTCCCCCGCCGGCCCGGCCAGCGCCTCCATCGCCGCGGCCACCGAGCCACCGAGCGCGTCGAGTGAGTAGCCGCCCTCCAGCACCGCGGCCACGGGCGCCCCCACCGACGCTCCGACGTCGCGCACCGCGCCGGTCATCGCCGCAAACCCCGCGTCGGTGACCCGGCAGTCGGCGAGGGGATCGGCGACCCCGGCGTCGAAGCCGGCCGAGATGAGCAGCAGCTGGGGCGCGAACGCCCGCGCCAGCGGCACCACGAGCCCGGACACCAGCCCACAGAACACCTCGTCCCCGGAGCCGGGGGCGACCGGCAGGTTGACGCTGAACCCCTCCCCCGCGCCGGACCCGACGTCTGACAGCGGTCCGGTCCCCGGATACAGCGGCGACTGGTGCACGGAGACGAACAGCACGCGCGGATCGGCGTGAAACGCGGCGTTGGTCCCGTTGCCGTGGTGCACGTCGTAGTCGACGATCATCACCCGCGTGAGCCCGAGCGCGTCGATCGCGTGCCGGGCCGCGACCGCGACGTTGTTGAACAGACAGAACCCCATCGCGCGGCTCGGTTCGGCATGGTGGCCGGGCGGCCGGTGCACCGAGAACCCGGTCGGGGCCGCGCCCGAGACGACGCGCTCCACCAGCGAGACCGCGCCCCCCGCGGCGTGCAGGGCCGCCTCGTAGGACCCCGCCGACACGATCGTGTCGCCGTCGATCTGGCCACCGCCGGCGGCCGCCAGCTCGGAGATCATCAGCACGTGGCGTTTGGGGTGGACGCCGAGCAGCGCCTCCATCGAGGCCGCGGGCGAGCCGACGCGCTCATACCCGCACCAGTCCCGCGCCGCCAGCGCGCGCTGCACCGCCACGATCCGCGCCGGCTGCTCGGGGTGGGCACCCGTGTCGTGCTCAAGCGACGAGGGATGCGTCAACAGCACCGGAGCCGGGCTCATCGGCTGAGTACCGTAGCTGCCGGTGAACCCCGGGCATCCCCACGTCGCGGTCGTCGGGGCCGGCGCCGCCGGGCTCTACACGGCGCTGCGCGCCGCCCGCCTCGGCGCCCGGGTCACGCTCATCTCCGCCACCCCGCTGGCCGGCGCCTCCAGCTACTGGGCGCAGGGCGGCCTCGCCGCCGCGCTGGCGCCGGGCGACACGCCGCAGCGCCACCTCCAGGACACGATCGCCGCCGGGCGCGGTTGCGTGCGGGAATCCGCCGCGCAGATCCTCGTGCAGGAGGCCCCCGCCGCGGTCGAGGATCTCACCGCGCTCGGGGTCCACTTCGACGCCGACCGGGACGGCAACCTCGCGCTCGGACTGGAGGGCGGGCACTCGGTCCGCCGGATCGTCCACGCCGGCGGGGCGGCCACCGGCCGGCGCATCATCCGCCAGCTGTCGGCGATGGCCGCCCAGGATCCGCGGATCGCGGTCGTCGAGGGCCGCCGGGTCACCCGCGTGCTCACCGACTCCGACGCCGGCGCGCCCCGCGCGACCGGCCTGCAACTCGACGACGGCAG
>CAZZYU010000006.1:20715-28752 GCA_964658375.1 uncultured Acetobacteraceae bacterium
CCGACTCCGACGCCGGCGCGCCCCGCGCGACCGGCCTGCAACTCGACGACGGCAGCGTGATCGCCGCCGCCGCCGTCGTGATCGCCACCGGCGGCGCGGCCGCGATGTGGCAGCGGACGACCAACCCCGCGGGCGCCACCGGAAGCGGGCTGCTGCTCGCCCACGACGCCGGCGCCCGGCTGGCCGACCTGGAGCTGATGCAGTTTCATCCCACCGCGGTGATCGGCGGCAACGGCGCCGACGGTTTCCTGGTCACCGAGGCCGTGCGCGGCGAGGGCGCGCACCTGGTCAACGCCGCCGGCGAGCGGTTCGTCGACGAGCTGGCGCCCCGCGACGAGGTCGCCCGCGCGGTCCAGGCGCAGATCGACGCCGGTCCCACCGGCTCGGTCGGCCTCGACATGCGCCACGTCGACCCCGCGCTGTTTCCCAACGTCGTCGGCGCGCTGCGCCGGGCGGGGATCGACCCCGAGCGCGAGCTGATCCCGATCGCCCCGGCCGCGCACTACATGATGGGCGGGATCGCGGTCGACCGCGACGGCGCCAGCTCGGTCCCGGGCCTGTACGCCGTCGGCGAGTGCTCGTGCACCGGCCTGCACGGGGCCAACCGCCTGGCCTCCAACTCGCTGAGCGAGTGCTTCGTCTTCGGCGCCCGTGCGGCCGCCGCGGCGGTCATGGAGCCGACCCCGGCCCGGGCGCCCACGGCTCCCGCCCAGCCGCCGCCCGACGCGACCCTGTCGGCGGCGTCGCGGGCGGCCCTGTGGCGCTGCGCGGGACTGACGCGCGACGGGGAGGGCCTCCGTAGCCTTCTGGAGGACCCGCACCCGCTCGTGCAGCTGATCGCGCGATCGGGGCTGGCCAGAGAGGAGAGCCGCGGCGCCCATCGACGCGAGGATTTCCCGAGGCTTGACCCCGGCATGGATCAGCGCCACGTGACGCTCGTGCGGGGGGGCGACGTCCAGGTGCAGACCTGGGACGAGCCGCGCATGCCGATTTCTGGCTTAACGCTGAATTAATACGGAATCCGGAGCACCTTCATGCGTCGAGCGGATACTCACGCGTCGTAAGGCCATGGCGCCCGGCAGGGAGCCGCCCCGACAAACGGAGAGAACCTGATGTATCGGTTCAGCAGGGCGATCTACCGGGAGATCGCCGACGAGATCCTCGAGGATCCCCACAGCGAATGCGCATTCGCCAACCACGAGCGTGTGCTGCGCGCGTGTGAGGCGTCGGTCGAACGTCTGGCGACCGACCGCCATTACTTCGCCCATCCGGCCAAGACGCTGTTCGGGGACATCCGCGCGTATTTCCCGATGAGCGCCCAGCCCCGGGTCCTGCGGGTGGTCGAGCGCTACCTGCAGTGCGCCGACGAGTTCATGCGCCGCCAGCCCCAGAACGGCTATGACCTGGCCGGCAACCCCCTGCAGTGCCGAGCCAGCACGCGCAAGGGAACGCCGTGTCAGCGGATGCCGCTGCCCCACAACGGCTACTGCCCCTCCCACCAGCATCTCGCCGAGACCGAGGAGCTTGAGCTGGCCGCATAAACAGCTGTGTTGGGGGCCGCTGAAGCGGCCCCTGTTTTTTGAGTTGCAATAAGTTCTGGGCGATGCTGCTCGGCGTCGACGTGGGTGGGACGTTCACCGACGCCGTGCTCGCGCTCGACGACGGGCGGTTGGTGACCGCCAAGGCGCCAACCACGCCCGCCGACCAGTCCGCGGGCGTGCTCGCCGCGGTCGAGGCGGCACTGAGCCAGGCCGGGGCAGCGGCGCGCGACGTCCGCGAGTTCTCCCACGGGATGACCGTGGCCACCAACGCGCTGCTGCAGGGCGACGGCGCCCGGACCGCGTTCGTGGCCACCGAGGGGTTCACCGACCTCGTCGCGCTCGGGCGCCAGAACCGTCCTGAGCTCTACCGGCTGTGCGCGGCGCGCCCGGCCCCGCTGACCCCGCCGCAGCGGCGCTTCGGCGCGCAGGAGCGGATGACGCCCGACGGCCCCCTGCACGCGCTGGAGGGTGTTGAGGAACTCGCCGCCGCGATCGGCGAGGCCGAGGTGGAGGCGGTCGCGGTGTGCCTGCTGCACAGCTATCGCCACCCCGAGCACGAGCGGACGATCGCGGCGGCCCTGCCCGGCGTGCACGTCTCCCTGTCGCACGAGGTCGTCGGCACGTTTCGCGAATACGAGCGCGCCGCCACGACCGAGGTCGACGCCGCGCTCTCGCCGTTGCTGTCGGGCTACCTGCGCGCGCTGGTGACCCGCTGTGAGGACGCGGGACTCCCCGAGCCCGCGATCATGCAGTCAAACGGCGGGCTGATCGACCTGCCGGTCGCCGCCGGCCATGCCGCCTGGACCGTGCTCTCCGGTCCCGCCGGGGGCGCGGCGGGCGCCGCCTACGTGGCCCGGGCGGCGGGGACCCCGAACGCGCTGTGCTTTGACATGGGCGGCACCTCATGCGACGTCTGCGTCGTCGACGACGGCGTCGTGCAGGAGCGCAGCGCCGGCGAGATCGCCGGCCGGCCGCTGGCGCTGCCGATGGTCGCCGTCCACACCGTCGGCGCGGGCGGCGGCTCGATCGGCTGGCGCGACGCCGGCGGCGCGCTGCGCGTCGGGCCGCGTTCGGCGGGCGCCGACCCCGGCCCTGCCTGCTACGGGCGAGGCGGCACCGAGCCGACCGTCACCGACGCCAACCTGGTGCTCGGCCACCTGCCCGCCGACAGTCCGCTTGCCGGGGGCGTCGCGCTCGACGGCGCCGCGGCGCACGATGCGGTCGCGGGGCTCGCCGGCGAGCTGGAGATGGATGTCGAGCAGTGCGCGGCGGGGATCGTCCGCGTCGCCAACGCCGAGATGGTCGGGGCGCTGCGCGTGGTCACCGTGCAGCGCGGCATCGACCCGCGCGGATACGCGCTGCTGGCCTTCGGGGGAGCCGGCGGGCTGCACGCGGCGGCGATCGCCGACGAGCTGGGGATCACAGAGATCGTCTGCCCGCGCGCGGGCGGCGTGCTCGCCGCGCTCGGCCTCGTCGTCTCCCCCCAGCGCCGTGACGTTCAACGCTCGGTCTTCCTGTCGGGCGACGCGCTCAGCGCCGAGGCGATCAAACGGACGGCCGACGAGCTCGGGCGCGCGGCCCGGGACCAGCTGGGCGACGACGACGCGCGGCTGGACGCGGTCTATGAGCTGCGCTACCGCGGGCAGGCGTTCGAGCTGGCGGTCAACGGCCCTCCGGACGCGTCGCCGCGGCGGCTGCGCGAGGGCTTTGAGGCGCTGCACGAGGAGCGCTACGGCTATCGCGACGCCGACGCCGAGCTGGAGCTCGTGACGGTGCGGGTGACCGCCACGGTCCCCGGTCCCGAGGTCAGGCTCGGCGGCGGCGAGACCGCCGCGCCGATCACCGGGCCGACGGTGCTGTCGCTGCCCGAGTCGACCCTGCTCGTGCCCGCGGGCTGGTCCGGCGCCGCCGATGAGCACGGCACGATCCGGCTGCGCCGGGAGCGGTGATGGATCCCGTCGAGCTCCAGGTCCTCACCGGTGCGCTGCATTCGATCTGTGAGGAGATGGGCGCGGTGCTGATCCGCTCCGCGCACTCGGCCAACATCACCGAACGCCGCGACGCCTCCACCGCGTTGTTCTCGCCCGCCGGGGAGATGGTCATGCAGGCCGAGCACATCCCCGTCCACCTCGGGGCGATGCCGGCCGCGATCGCC
Source organism: uncultured Acetobacteraceae bacterium (assembly GCA_964658375.1). Classification (GTDB taxonomy): domain Bacteria; phylum Actinomycetota; class Thermoleophilia; order Solirubrobacterales; family Solirubrobacteraceae; genus Palsa-465. Next base: position 24,412 of record CAZZYU010000006.1, read on the forward strand.
TCGATCCTCGCCGAGGATCAGGCGCAGGGTCGCTCGTGGATCCTGAACGACCCCTATCGGGGCGGAACCCACCTGCCCGACATCACCGTCATCACCCCGGCGTTCGCCGACGGTGAGCTGATCGCGTTCGCCGCCAATCGCGCGCATCACTCAGATGTCGGCGGCCCGACCCCGGGCTCGATGCCCGCCGACTCGGTGACGCTCGACGACGAGGGGGTCGTGATCGAGCCCCGGGAGCTCGACGAGGCGTTGATCGAGGAGCTGTGCGGTCAGATGCGCCGGCCCGATCAGCGCCGCGCCGACCTGCGCGCCCAGCTGGCCGCCGGCCGCGTCGGCGCCCGCCGCGTCGCCGAGCTGCACGCGCGGGTCGGCGGCGCCGCGCTGCGGGAGGCGTTCGCCGAGGTCCTGGATTACGCCGAGCGGCGCACCCGGGCGTGCCTGACCGAGCTCAGCGACGGTGAGCGCAGCGCTCACGACGTGCTGGAGGCCCCGGCGGGAGACCTGCCGATCGTCGTGCGCGCGGTCGTCGCCGGTGACACGCTCACGCTTGACTTCACCGGCTCCGCCGACCAGCACGCCGGCAACCTCAACTGCCCGCTCGCGGTGACCCGGTCGGCCTGCTACTTCGCGCTGCGGGTGCTCACCGACCCCGACATCCCGGCCAACGCCGGCGCCTACCGACCGGTGCAGGTGATCGCCCCCGAGGGGTGCCTGCTCAACGCCCGCTCGCCGGCGGCGGTCGTCGGCGGCAACGTCGAGACCTCATCGCGCGTCGCCGACGTCGTGCTGGCGGCGTTCGGCCACGCGCTCGGCCAGGGGACGATGAACAACCTCACGCTCGGCTCCGACGACGTCGTCTACTACGAGACGATCGGTGGCGGCCAGGGCGCCTGCGCCGACGCCGACGGGCCCAGCGGCGTTCACGTCGCGATGTCGAACACGCTCAACACGCCGGTCGAGGCGCTCGAGCTCGAGTTCCCGCTGCGGATGGTCCGCTACGCGCTGCGGCCCGGCACCGGGGGCGCCGGGCGCTTCCGCGGCGGCGACGGCGTGGAGCGCGAGCTGGAGGCGCTGGCCCCCCTGCGCTACTCGCTGATCACCGAGCGCCGCCGTCATGCCCCGCCGGGCGCCGCGGGCGGCCACGACGGCGCACCGGGCGCCAACCTGCTTGACGGGGTGCCGCTGCCGGCCAAGTGCACGGGAGACCTCGCACCCGGACAGCGCCTGGCGATCCAGACGCCGGGCGGCGGGGGCTACGGCGACCCGCCCGACGCGTCATCATCTGAGCGCAGATGAGCCGTCGCATCGCCTTCCTCGGCCTCGGGATCATGGGCTCCCGGATGGCCGCCAACCTCGCCCGGGCCGGGGACCAGCTGACCGTCTGGAACCGCACCGCCGCGACCGCGCAGGCGTTCGGCGACGAGCACGGAGCCACCGTCGCCGCCACCCCCGCCCAGGCGGCCGCCGGCGCCGAGCTCGTGTTCACGATGGTCGTCGACGGCCCTCAGGTGCAGGCGGTGCTGCTCGGCGAGGACGGCGCCGCGACCGCCGCGCCGGCGGGGACGCTGTTCGTCGACTGCTCGACGATCGGGCCCGCGGCGACGCTTGAGATCGGTCAGGCGCTGTCGGCCCGCGGCTGCGCGCTCGTCGACGCTCCGGTCACCGGCTCCTCGCCCAAGGCCGCCGACGGGACGCTCACCTTCATGGTCGGCGCGACCGACGCGCAGTTCGCCGCGATCGAGCCCGCGCTGCGGTCGATGGGCGAGCTGATCGTCCACTGCGGCCCGCCCGGCCAGGGTCAGATGGTCAAGCTGATCAACAACGCGGTCGCGGTGGCCAACGCCGCGACGCTGGCCCAGGGGTTGATCGTCGGCAAGCGGGCCGGCGTCGACCTCGACGCGCTCGTGCGCGTGCTCGGCTCGGGCGCCGCGGCCTCGACGATGGTCGACCTCAAGGCCGGGCCGATGCTCGCCCACGACTACACGACGCTGTTCAAGCTCGAGCACATGCTCAAGGACGTGACGCTCTGCCTCGCGGAGGGCCAACGGCTCGGGGTCCCGTTCCCGAGCGCCGCCTTTGCTCACGAGCTGCTCGTCGCGGGCATGGCCCGCGGACACGCCGACGCGGACTTCGCGGCGCTCGTCGAGCCGCTCGAGGGCCTCTCCGGAACGACTCTCTGAGCGCCTCTCGTTCACTACGGCAACGTAGCTTCAGCTCCTGTACACGCGGATAATCGCTGGCGATTTGCAGGGAAGTTTTGCGATCTGGAGCAACTTCCCTACAATCCTGCAGGTCCCGAACGCCCGTCTGCGCCTCAGTCTCGGCGCCGGGACGTTGAAAACTTCAAAGTCGTCTCCCCCTTATCTCATATGCCGATTGCTTTCAAAGAATGGGCCGTCACCGTGCGCGCACTCGCCGAAGGCGAGCAGCTTCTGACTTTGCGCAAGGGCGGCATCCGCGAGCCCGAGAAGCACTTCAAGCTCGACCATCAGCGGTTCTTCCTGTACCCGACCTTCGACCACCAGCGGGCCGACCTCGTCCGTGAGTCCCACCGGCCCGAGCTGTCGCGCGCGCTGGAGGAGGGCGTCTGGTCTGACGGCGAGCCCCACCCGCAGGCGCTGCACCGCGGCGAGCCGCTGATGCAGCCCGACCGGGTTCGGATTCGCGCGTGGGCCGAGGTCGCCGCACACTTCACGATCACCGATCGCCGCGCGGTCGACGCGCTGTCGCCGTTCTACGTGTGGACCCCGGACTACGCCGAGAAGCGCCTGGCCTGGAAGCGCCGGCATCCGCTCCATGTGATCCTGCTGCGCACCTACCGCATCCCGCGGCCGGTCACGGTCAAGGTCCGGGAGGAGTACGGCGGCTGTCGCTCATGGCTGGAGCTCACCCGCGACCTGCCGTTCGAGGGCACGCCCGTGCTCTCCGACGAGGAGTTCGATCGCGCGTCGGAGGAGATCGCCTCGATCACCGCCGACTGCCTGCCGGTCCTCGCCTAACGTCCTGGGAGCAGTCCACCTCGGCGTCGTTCCGCGCTCGTCACGACAGCGCCGACGCCGACGACGCCCACCGCGTCCTGCAGTCGCTGGAGCAGGCCCGGGTCAGACTGCGGGCGGCGTTCGGCGCGACGCCGGGCGAGATCACCGTCGTCCTGCACTCCGGACCGGTCGCGCTGGCGCTGTCCAACCCCGCGGTGGCGGTCTCCTGGCTGGTGACCGACCCGTCGGGGCGCCGCTACGTGATCGGGTGGGTCGGGCGCGAGGAGATCCACGTCCTCTCCCCCGCGGCGCTGCGTGCGCGGGCCGCGGAGCCCAGCCGCTCGGCCGGCTCGCATGAGATGCTGGCGCTCGGGCCCGCCGCGCTCTACGCCCGGCGGGTGATCGTCGACAGCAACCCCGACCTGGTCAGGGTGATGGCTGCGATCCGGACCGCCCGCGGGCTGCGCTGGCGCTGGCTGATCGAGGGCTGCGCACGCTGGTTCGCCGGCCAGACCGCGCACGCGCGCCCGGCGATCATCCGCCGGCTGCGCGAGGGCGACCGCCCCTCGTTCCCGCCCTCGCTGCGCGACGCGCCGCTGCTCGGCGGCACCGTCTCAGATCTGCTCGCCCGGGAGCAGGACGAGCGGGCCGTCGCCCGCCTGGCCACCCGGCTGCACCCGCAGGGGCCCACGGCGGCCCTGGAGCGCGCCTTCGGCCGGCGGCTGGTCCAGATCGAGGGCGACTGGCGCTCGCACCTGGCGCGGCTGGCCTCGGCGCCCGGCGCCTGAGCGTCGCTCCCCACCCAGGCGTCCCCCAACTGCCCTCAGACTCAGTGCACGACGAGCGTCACCAGCCAGATCACGACCACCCCCGCCGCCAGCGCGACGAGCAGGCCCGCCAGGAGCCGCCCCGGCGAGACGACCGGTGGGCGATCGGCGGCGGCGGCCGAGTCGTCGATGACCCCTGCGCCGAGCAGCACCTCCCGTGCGGTGTCGACCCCCGACGCGGCGACCATCACGTCGCGCGGACCGGCGGCGAGCATGTCCGGGACGTCGAAGCCCGCGGTCCGGCGCAGCAGGCTCGGGACCCCCTCCTCCAGCAGCATGCCCTGGAGAAACTCGCCCTCGGCCTGGTTGCGCACCCAGGCGACCTTGACCAGCGGCCCCTCGGCGAGCTGGGGCTTGATCATCCTCGCCCGCCGGCCGCGCTCGGAGATCGGGGTGACCTCACGGGCGTCCTGCGGCGTGTCGAACACGAGCGGCAGCCGGCATTCGGCGCAGAAGCGCGCGGAGGCGTCCGCGCGCGCGCCACAACCGGGGCAGACGAGCTCGGACTCCGCCGCCTCCCACACCCGCACGGCTAG
>CAZZYU010000006.1:28852-62764 GCA_964658375.1 uncultured Acetobacteraceae bacterium
CACAACCGGGGCAGACGAGCTCGGACTCCGCCGCCTCCCACACCCGCACGGCTAGGGGGCCTCCCGTCGACGGTGCACCCGAAATAGCGGCGCCGGGAGACCCATTAGTGCACCTGCAGCCGGCGCTCGACGACCTCGCCGTCGCTGATCTCATAGATCCGGGCCGTCGTCGTCTCCCCCGCGACTCCGAAGATCAGCCACTGCACCCCCGGCCAGCCCCTGGCGAAGTTGATGTCGGTCTGGGACGGGTAGGGCTCGGTGCGGGTGTGGGAGTGGTAGATCGCGCCGAAGTCCAGGCCCGCGTCCTCGATCGCCGAGTAGGTGGCAAACAGCTCCCGGGGGTCGATCACGAACTTCAACGGGCTCGCCGCGGTGTTCTCGGTCGCGAACACGCGCACCGCCTCGTGCTCGCCCGCGGGCCCGTCGCCCGGACGGGTGGCGACCATGCCGCAGCACTCGTTGGGGGCGTCGGCCCGGGCGTGGGCGACCATCTCGTCATAGAGCTCACGGGGGATCCGCATTGCGAAGAGATTGAGGCTACTGGACGCCCTGCACGAGCCCGTAGGGGATCGCCCCGGCGATGTCGCCGGGATGCAGCTGCTCATGCAGGACCGCCTCATGCTGGGCGTCGTTGGCCATCATCTGGGCCAGCAGCACCGAGAGCGCGGGCTCGACGACTCCGAGCAGCGCGACGAAGTACGCGCCGACGACGACGCGCTCGAGCGCGAACAGCAGGTAGACGCCGTCCCGCCACCCCTGCAGCTGGCCCAGCCGCCCGACCACCTGCCGGCGCGCCAGGTCGTGATCGGCCGCCGTCACGCTGACCGGTCCGGCGGGCGCCTCGCCCCCGCGCCGGCGCAGGGCCTGGCGCAGCGCGGCGATGTGGTCGGAGTCGTGGCCGCGCAGCTGCACGAGCACGGCGTCGACCGCTGCGGGCGCCGACGGGCCCGACCGCACGTGGTCAAGGCAGTACAGCGACAGCAGCTCGACGCGCATCAGCGCCACCAGCCACGCGGCGTCGTCGCGGCCCGCGTCCGTGGCGGCGCCGGCCGCGAGCCCGGGGAGCAGCAGGGCGCCGGCGCCACCCATGCCGGCGGCGAGCAGGCCGCGGCGGGTCGCCGCCACGTGCCCCGGACGCAGTCGCGCGCTCTCCGACGCGTCGGCCATCGTCGTCAGGCCGACCGGGGCGCTCCGCCGACGAACGCCGAGGTCATCGCCGGCAGCCCCAGAGACTGGCGCAGCGCGGTGATGTGCTGGGCGTCGGCGGCGAGAATCGTGGCGATCGCGGCCCGCACCAGGCCCGGGGACAGCCGCGGCAGCCAGGTCAGGTAGCTGGAGATCTGCAGCGCCTCCAGCTCGCCGAGCACCGTCACCAGCTGCGTGTGATCGCGGGGATGTCCGATGTCATAGTCATCGGCCGGCGGTGGCGCGGTCCCTCCGGCGCGCTTGATCAGCGAGATCAGCTCGCCGGTGTGCTGAAGCTCCTCGGAGAGAAACTGCTTGGCCCAGACCGCCTGCGCCGCGGGCAGCCGCGGGATCACGGCGGTGTAGGCGGCGACCGTGCGCCGCTCCAGCGCCAGCGCCGAGCCGAGGACCCCCACGTCGGAGGGGGCCGGTTGCGCGGTCGTCGCCGACCCGGACCGCTGACCGGAGGGCGCTGCCGCGCTGGCGGCACGTTGCGAGGCGCCGCAGGCGTCAATCAGGACGGAGCCCGCCGCCGCGGTGGCAGCGGTCAGCAGCCCCCGGCGCGAGCGCCCCGCCGGGCTCACCACCAGACGGTGGAATCCAGGTTCTCGATCTCCTGCACCGGGCGGGTGTAGATGCCCGATGACAGGTACTTCCAGCCGTCGTCACAGACGATGAAGACGACGTTGCCCTCGTCCATCTCGCCGGCGATGCGGACCGCCACCCGCGCGATCGCCCCCGATGAGACCCCGGCGAACAGGCGCTCCTCGTCCAGGAGCTTGCGCGTCCAGGTGATCGCGTCGTGGTTGGTGACGAAGATCTTGCGGTCCAGCAGCGAGAGATCGATGATCGGCGGGATGAACCCGTCGTCGAGCGACCGCAGGCCCTGGACGGGCTCGCCCTGCATCGGCTCGGCGGCAACGATCTTGCAGCTGTCTCCGAGCTCCTCCTTCAGGCGCCGGCCATTGCCCATCAGCGTGCCGCCCGTGCCCAGGCCGGCCACGAAGGCGCTCACCTCGTCAAGCTCCTCCAGGATCTCCAGCGCGGTGCCGTTGTAATGAGCGGCCGGGTTGGCCTGGTTGCCGTACTGGTAGGGCATGTAGAAGTCGGCGTTGGACTCGGCCATGTCCAGCGCCTTCTCGACCGCCCCGTTGGAGCCCTTGCTCCCCTCCGAGTAGACGATCTCCGCGCCGTACATGCGCAGCAGCTGCGTGCGCTCGGGGGTCACGTTCTCGGGCATGACGACCGTGAGGTTGTAGCCCTTGCGTCCACAGATCATCGCCAGCGAGATCCCGGTGTTGCCCGAGGTGGGCTCCAGGATCGTCTGACCGGGCGAGATCAGGCCCTTGTCCTCGGCGTCCTCGATCAGCGCCCGGGCGACCCGGTCCTTGATCGAGCCCGTCGGGTTGCGTGACTCGAGCTTGGCCCAGATGCGCACGCCCGGCTTGGGGCTGAGGCGCTTGAGCTCGATCAGCGGCGTGTGCCCGATCGATTGGACGATGTCGCCGTACCGGCCCCCGCAGGGCTTGTTCGTCACGCTCTCGGCGGCCATTACTTCACGAAGTGTAGCCCTGGGAGGAGTCCGGCGAAGCGACTCCGGGGCGCGCGCGCGGCGTCGCTACCGAGCCCCGCCCGCCCCGCCTGCCATCGCGGGCAGGATGACGAGCGTGTCTGACTCGGCGACGGCCGTGTCGAGGCCGTCGAGCACCCGCACGTCCTCGTCGTTGAGATAGACGTTGACGTAGCGGTTCAGTGCGCCGTCGGCGCCGAACAGCTGGGTCTGGGTGTCCGGATGGCTGTCGGCGACCGAGCGCAGGATCTCCCCGACGGAGGACCCCTCGGCGCTCAGCTCACGCTCGCCGCCGACCGAGGGGCGCAGGACGGGAGGAATGCGAATGGTGACCATGGTCGGGGAGCCTAGCGTCAGTGCGCGCCGGCGCAGAACGCCTCGTAGTCGGGGAACACGCCCATCTCCTCGTCGGAGATCTCGTCGGGCTCGCGGGAGCAGACCGGGCACTCGGGGTCGCGGCGGACCTTGACCTCGGTGAGCGTCGCGGCGAGCGCGTCGTACATCAGCAGCCGCCCGATCGCGGGCTCGCCGACGCCGATGATCAGCTTGATCACCTCGGTGGCCTGGAGCAGGCCCATCGTCCCGGGCAGCACGCCGAGCACGCCGTTGGCGCCGCACGAGGGCGCCAGCTCCGGCGGCGGCGGGGTCCGGAACAGGCAGCGGTAGCACGGACCGTCGTAGGGCTTGAACACCGACAGCTGACCGTCGAAGCCGAGGATCGCCGCCGAGACCACCGGGATCTGCAGCCGCACCGAGGCGTCGTTGAGCAGGTACCGGGTTGGGAAGTTGTCCAGGCCGTCGACCACGATGTCGTAGTCGGGGAGGATGTCCATGATGTTCTCGGGTCCGAGGCGGACCTGGTACTTCTGGACGTTGACGTCGGGGTTGAGCGCGTTGATCGTCTCCTGGGCGGACTGCACCTTGGGCACGCCGACTCGATCGGAGGTGTGGATCACCTGACGCTGGAGGTTGGACAGGTCGACGGTGTCGTCGTCGACGATCCCGAGCGTGCCCACCCCGGCCGCCGCCAGATACAGAGCGGTCGGCGAGCCCAGCCCGCCGGCGCCGAGCAGCAGCACCTTGGCGTCCAGCAGCTTCTGCTGACCCTCGACCCCGACCTCGGGCAGCAGCAGGTGACGCGAGTAGCGGTCACGCTGCTCGGTCGTCAGCGTGCGTGGCTGCTCGACCTCATAGCCGCGGTCCTTCCACAGTGTGATCCCGCCGGTCATCGACTCGACGTTGGTGTAACCGAGGTCGTCGATCATCGTCCGCGCCGCCCACGCCGAGCGGTTGCCCGACTGGCAGTAGAGGATCACGTGCTGGTCGCGATCGGGCGCGGCACCCTCGATCCGCGACTCCAGAAACGACTTGGGAACGTGCTTGGCGCCCGGCAGGTGACCGGTCGACCACTCCTCGGCCTCACGTACGTCGAGCACGACGGCGTCGCCCTGTCGCCCGGCGAGCTGATCACGCACCTCCGACGGGTCGACCTCTTCGATCCGGCTCTTGATCTGACGGAGGACTTCCGCTCCGGAGGGACTCATCGCTCAAAACACCTCAAAGGCAGTCGGGATTGCAATACTTCAGTGAGTATAGCGATGGCGGTGCCGCCTGCTCAGGCGACCCTCACCGCCCTCTCACTAGGATCGGCGGCCGTGACCCGCCCGCCGGTGGACCATATCCCCGCGCCGCCGTTCCCCGCGCGGGCGACGTGGATCAACGTCGCCTCGCTGCGGATGGACAGGCAGCGCGGACGCCCGGTGCTCGTCGAGTTCTGGGACTTCTGCCGGCCCAGCTCGCTGCGCACGCTCCCCTACCTCAAGGCCTGGGATGCGCGCTACCGCGACGACGGCCTGCGCGTGATCGGCGTCCATGCCGCGGGCTTCCCGCCCTCGGCGTCGGAGGCGGCGGTCAGCGACGCCGTCACCCGGCTGGGAATCGAGTACCCGGTGATCGTCGATTCCGCGTTGGAGGTCTGGCAGGAGTACGACAACCTCGGCTGGCCGGCCCGCTACCTGTTCGGCCCGGACGGCATGCTGTTCGAGTACCACTACGGCGAGGGCGCCTACGCCGAGACCGAGCGCGCGATCCAGCAGCTGCTCGGGATCGAGCGCGAGCTCGTCGCGCCGGTGCGCCGCCAGGACGAGCCCGGCGCATCGCTGATCGTCCAGACCGACGACCAGGTCGGCGCCTACAGCGGCCCCTACGAGGCCGGCGAGGTGTGGGCGGTGCTCGAGCCCCACCCCGACGCCCCGGACCAGGACCGGGTGCTGACCGCCAACGGCACCACCGTCGCGGTCGCGCACCCCGGCGCCTACCTGCTCATCGCCCACCCGGCCTCCACCCGCGGCGAGCTCACGCTGGAGGTCGGCGCCGGCGTCACCTGTCATGCCGTCTGCTTCGCCCCCGGCCTGGCGCTGCCGCGGTCGGCTCCCGTCGGCTCGTGAATCAGTCGAGCAGGTTGACGAGTTCGGGCGCGCGAGCGGGGTCTGAGTCGACCCACACCGCAAACCCGGCCCGGTAGGGGCTGCTCGACGGATCGGCGCCGAGAAAGCCGGTCTCGCGGACCCAGCAGCCGCAGTTGATCAGCCGCGCTCCGGCCGGGGTCGTCCACAGATCCGGCGCGTCCGCCGCCAGCGGGCCGGCGCGGTGGGTATGGCCAAAGATGATGTGACGCGCGCCGGCCGCCTCGGCGCCCAGCCGGCCGGCCATCTCCCCCATCGCCGCCAGCGCGGCGTCGCGCAGCGCGGGGCCCGACAGATCGGCGCGCAACGGGCCCAGACCGGCTCGGTTGATCGCCGCGATCACCACCGGGACGGCGACCGTCGCCGCCCGCCAGCGCAGCGGCCGGCGCTCCGCGCCCGAACCCGCCCCCCCGAGCTTTCGCCATGCCGCCGCCGAGGCGCCCTCGCCGGGTCGACCGCCGCGCGCCAGCCCGTCCAGCCAGCCGTAGATCGGCCCGAGGATCGCCTCGTAGTCCTCGGCGCGGCGCGGGCCGTCGGGGCCGATCCGCAGCAGCCGGCTCATCGCACCGGCGGCGAGCCGCTCGGACATCGGCACCGTCGTGTGGGGGTCGGCGAAGTGACCGTGGGTCGCCCAGACGTCGTCGCGCAGCCAGACCCCGGGATAGGTGACCGTCGTCCGGGTCGCCCCGAGCTGATCGACGATCGTCGCCAGCGGAGTACCCGGAGTCACCGGGACCTCGCCGGCGGTTCCCAGCGGCGGCGTGGGCGTGCGGGTGTCGAGCCACGGCTCGAGCAGATGGTGGTCGTGGTTGCCGGCGGTGAGGATCACCGGGGCGCCGGCGGGCAACGCGCGCCCGAGCGCCGACAACGGCGGGCCGGCGGCTCGGAGCGCGTCGGGCAGCGGACCGTGGCGGCACTCGAGCACATCGCCGAGCAGCACCAACCGGTCGGCGCCGGCGACCACCTCGCACAGTGCCTGCAGCCGATCGCCCTCGCGCAGGAGATCTCGCCCGTGGTGGGCTCCGAGGTGCAGATCGGAGACGACGAGGGTTCTCAGGTCCTCAGGGCTCCGCGGTGCGGCGTCAGGCGGCGGCCATCGCCTGGCGGATCGACTTGGGCAGCATGAACCGCACGTCCTCGGAGACGACCTCGAGCTCACGCACGTCCTCGGTGCCGCGCGCGCGGAACAGCGCCACCACCCGTTGGACGAGCTCCTCGGGGGCGCTGGCCCCGGAGGTGATCCCGACCACCCGCGCGCCCTGGAGCCACTCCTCCTGGATCTGGGTCTCGTTGTCGATCAGGTGCGAGGCGGCGCCGTGCTCGCGCGCGACCTCGACCAGACGGTTGGAGTTCGACGAGTTGCGGGAGCCGATCACGAGCACCAGATCGGTCTCGCGCGCGAGCTGCCGGACCGCGGTCTGGCGGTTGGTGGTCGCGTAGCAGATGTCGTCGGTGCGCGGCCCGACGATCGTCGGGAAGCGCTCTCGCAGACGGGCGATGATCGCCCGTGTCTCATCGACCGACAACGTCGTCTGGGAGATGTAGGCGATTCGCTCGGGATCGTCGACGTGCAGCGTGTCGACCCCGGCCTCGTCTTCGACGAGCACCATGTTGCCGGGCGCCTCGCCCATCGTGCCCTCGACCTCCTCGTGGCCGGCGTGACCGATCAGCACGATCGTGTAGCCCTGGGCGGCGAACCGCTTGGCCTCCACGTGGACCTTGGTCACCAGCGGGCAGGTGGCGTCGATCGTGCGCAGCCGGCGCTGCGCGGAGGCGACGTGGACGCCGGGCGCGACGCCGTGGGCGGAGAACACCACGGTGGCGCCCTCGGGGACCTCGGCCTCGGTCTCGACGAAGACCGCGCCGCGCTCGCGCAGCTGCGCGACGACGTGCTTGTTGTGGACGATCTCCTTGCGGACGTAGACCGGCGCGCCGTAGAGCTCCAGCGCCCGCTCCACGGTCTGCACCGCGCGGTCGACCCCGGCGCAGTAGCCGCGCGGGGACGCGAGGAGGATCGTCTCGGGCGTCGACAGGCTCACCCCGACGAGTCTAGTGTCGCCGACGGTGCGCCACGCGCACCGGGGAGGGTCAGTCGTTGGCGGTGACGGCGGCCAGCACGTCGGCGAACTGGCGCCGGGCCGCCTCGCGGCGCGCGGGGATGAACTCGCTGGGCACGCCGTCGGCCGGTGGCGCGAAGCCGCGCAGGACCTGGCGGGCCACCGACGCCCGGTGCACCTCGTCGGGGCCGTCGTAGAGCCGCGCGGCCCGGGCGAAGCGGTACATCGCCTCCAGCGGCAGGTCGGTCGAGTAGCCCAGGCCGCCGTGGGCCTGGAGCGCGCGGTCGATCACGTTGTGCAGGACGGTCGCGCCGTAGAACTTGATCAGCGCGATCTCCTTGCGCGCCGCGGCGACGCCCTCGGTGTCCATCTTCCATGCGGCGTGCAGGGTCATCAGCCGGGCCGCGGTCATCTCGGCCTCGGAATCGGCGATCCAGTTCTGGATCGTCTGGTGCTGGGCGAGCACCGCGCCATGGGACTCGCGGTACAGCGAGCGCTCGCAGAGCATGTCGAACGCCCGCCGGGCGACCCCGAGCCAGCGCATGCAGTGATGGATGCGACCCGGCCCCAGTCGCTGCTGGGCGATCAGGAACCCGGCGCCCCGCGCTCCGAGCAGCGCCTCGGGTCCGACGCGGACCTGGTGGTAGCGGATCTCGGCGTGGTTGCCGTAGCGCTGGAAGCTCTCCTCGGGATGCTCCATCGTCGCCACGTCGCGCACGATCTCCACCCCGGGCGCGTCGGCGTCGACGATGAACATCGACGCTCGCTGGTGGGAGCGCGCGTCGGGGTCGGTGACCGCCATCACGATCAGGAAGTCGGCGATCGAGCCGTTGGTGGAGAACCACTTGTGCCCGTCGATCAGCCAGCCGTCGCCCTCCGGGGTGGCGCGGGTGCGCAGCAGCGTGGGATCAGAGCCGGCGGTCTCGGGCTCGGTCATCGAGAACGCGGACTTGATGTCGCCGGCGAGCAGCGGGTACAGGTAGCGCTCCTTCTGCTCGGGCGTGCCGGCGAGCGCCAGCACCTCTGAGTTGCCCGAGTCCGGCGCGGCGTTGCCGAACACCAGCGGCGCGTAGGGCGAGGTACCGAGGATCTCATGCATGAGCCCGAGCTTGACCTGGCCGAAGCCCTGGCCTCCGAGCTCGGGATCGAGATGGGCCGCCCACAGACCCTGGGCTCGGACCTGATCCTGCAGCGGCGCGGCGGCGCGGCGCAGGCCCTCCCAGCCCAGCTCGTCAGACAGCGTCTCCAGCGGCCACACGTGATCTCGCACGAATCCGCGCATCCACTCCAGCTTGGCCTCGAACTCCGACTCGGTGGAGAAGTCCCACGACATGCCGATGAGAGCCTATCCGACAGGTAGGCTTGTGCCCCGCTCGACGTGAGGAGGAGTCTGACGTGCACCAGCAGCATCTGGATCGCCTGACATCGATCGACGCGTCGTTCCTGCACCAGGAGCGCGACGCCTCGCACATGCACATCGGTGGCCTGCTGCTGTTCGAGGGGCCGCCGCTCGCCTTCGAGGATTACCTCGATCACGTCCGCCGGCGCCTGCACCTGGTCCCGCGCTACCGCCAGAAGCTCGCGATCCCGCCGCTTCAGACCGGTCGGCCGCTGTGGGTCGACGACCCGGACTTCAACCTCGAGTACCACGTCCGCCACACCGCGCTGCCGTCGCCCGGCTCCGAGGAGCAGTTGCTGCTGCTCTGCTCGCGGCTGGCCTCCCAACGCCTGGACCGCTCCCGGCCGCTGTGGGAGATGTGGCTGGTGGAGGGGCTTGCCGACGGCCGCTTCGCGGTGATCTCAAAGACCCATCACGCGCTCGTCGACGGGATCTCCGGCGTCGATCTGGCGACGGTGCTGTTCGATTCAGAGCGCGAGCCCGCGCCGGCGCCCGAGCAGCTGGCGCCGTGGGTGCCGCAGCCCGAGCCCTCGGCGGCCGACCTCGTGCTCGCCGGCGCCAAGGGCATGGTGCGCACGGCCGCCGGCCTGGCCACCCGCGCGGTCGCCGGCGCCGCGCGCCCGCAGACGTCGGCCCACGTGCTGCGCGACGCCGCCGAGGGCCTCGGCGAGCTCGTGTGGGCGGCGCTGAACCCCGCGCCCGAGACGCCGCTCAACGTGCCGATCGGACCGCATCGTCGCTACGTGATCGCCCGCCAGCAGCTCGCCGACTACAAGGAGGTCAAGGACGCGCTCGGCGGCACCGTCAACGACGTCGTCCTGACCGTCGTCTCCGGCGGCTTGGCCAGCTGGCTGCGCTCGCGCGGGATCCAGACCCGAGGACTGGAGATGCGGGCGCTGGTCCCGGTGTCGGTGCGCGGCGCCGATCAGCGCCACTCGCTGGGCAACCAGCTCGTCGCGTTGCGGGGCCCGCTGCCGATCTACATCGACGACCCGGTGGCGCGGCTGCGCTTCGTGCGCCACGCGATGGACGGCCTCAAGGAGTCAAAGCAGGCCGTCGGCGCCGCCACGCTGGCGGCGGTCAACAACCTCGCCCCGCCGACGATCCTCGCTCAGGCCTCGCGGCTGAACTTCTCCACGCGCCTGTTCAACCTGCTCGTCACCAACGTCCCGGGCCCGCAGCTGCCGCTCTACCTGCTCGGACGCCAGCTGCAGGACCTCTTCCCGGTGGCGTTCCTGCCCGAGCAGCACGCACTGGCGATCGCGATCATGTCCTACAACGGGGGCGTCAACTACGGCCTGCTGGCCGACTACGACGCGATGCCCGACGTCGAGCTGGTGGCCGAGGGCATCGACGCGACGCTCGCCCAGCTGCTCGCCGCCGCGCGCGGCACCCCGGTGCCGCGGCCGGCGACATCGCCGTCCCCCCGCGCCGGCCGGCCCCGCGCCAGCAACGGCGACGGGCCGCAGGACACGGCTGATGAGGCAACGCCGGCGGGTTCTGCCGGTCAGACCGGCAACGGCCGGCCGGCGCCGATCGTCCCCTCCGGGAACGGGCGCGCCCGCGCCCAGCGGGGTCCGGCAGCCGACATGCGGGCCGCAAAACGAGCGCAGTCCGCGCGACGCCGGCCACGCGGCTGAGCCGCGCCGCGGCCGGGCTCGCGAGAGCCGTGCCCCGTCCGGCGAGAGCCGTGCCGCGCCAGGGTCGGGCTAGAAGCCGAGCGCGAACTTGGCGTCGTCGCTCATGAGCTCCGGCGTCCACGGCGGCGAGAACGTCATCTCCGAGCTCACCGCGGCGACGCCGTCCAGCTCGGACACGAACTCCTCGATCTGCTCGGCGACCTGCGGCCCGATCGGACAGCCGGGACTGGTCAGGGTGTAGGTGACGCTCACGTTGCCCTCGTCGACTGCGACCTCGTAGATGAGGCCGAGCTCGACGAAGTCCAGCCCGAGCTCGGGGTCGATCACCTCGCGCAGGGCGTCGGTCACTTCGTCGACGGTTGCCATCACCGGGAGTGTAGTCGGGCCGAGGCGGCCGATTTTTCGTCCTTTTGGCCTTGCACAAAGTCATGCACTTTGGGTAGGTTTACGACATCGTCGATTTCACCGACAGACCCCCGGTCCTGCGCTGCGCGGGAGATGAGGACCGCTTCACCCAGGGGGTGCGGCGACGCGCGATCACTCAGGCGATCCGCAGCCAGCGGGACGTGACCGTCGATCTCTCCGAGCTGGGATTCGCGGACGTGTCGCTGATGCTCGACCTGGCTCTGCTGGCTCGCCGGCTGCGCACCCACGGGCGCGCGATCCGGTTGCGGGGCGCCCAGCCGCAGATCCGCACGCTGATCGAGATGGTCGGCATCCACCGGCTTCCCGGTGTTCAGCTCGAGGGACCGGCGCCGGCGGTCGTGTAGTCGCCCTGCCGGTCCGTCCGGACCACTGCCTACCTTTGCGGCATCCGCGTCCCCTAGCCGGAGCTGCAATGTCCCTCTGCTTCATCGAACCGCAGAATGCCATCCGGGTGATCGCCGACTCGGTGGGCCGTGAGGCGCGGCGTCAGATTCTCGGAGAGGTCGTGCGCGCGTGGGTCGATGAGATCCCGGAGGCCGAGCTGGGCTCCCACTACGCCAAGGCCGTTGCCGACCTCGACGAGCACGACCTGTCGCTGCTCGCCGCCTGGCACGTGTCGCTGGAGGTCGGCCACCCGCTGCCGAGCAAGGAGTTCCTGGTCAACGTGTTCCCGTCGCTGGGCGAGAACCGCCGAGAGGCGCTGAAGATCGCCGCCGGCTTCCGCGGCGAGGAGGCCTTCGAGGCCGGCGTCGGGGAGGAGCAGGCGTTTGACACCGTGCTGCCGTGGCTGTCGGACGAGCGCTGTGCGTCGCTGGCCGCCGAGTGTCTTGAGCTCTACTGCTGGGATCGCCTCGGCGTCGCGAACTGACGCGGTTAGGACGCGCCGAAGGTCACGAGCGCCGCGCTGGCGCCCGGCACCCGCACGACGACGTCGCCCGTGCCGCGGGCGCGGGGGGCCGGAGCGCTGATCGGCGCCCGCAGCGCGCCGGTCGTCGTGACGCGCCCGTAGCTGCGCCCGCCGAGCGTGACCCCGCCGGTCGACTGAACCCGCGGGGCGGTCATCCGCTGCACCGTCACCGCCCCCTGCGCCCCGGCGGGCACCGGCAGCTCGACGGTCTCGGCGTGCCCGGGGTCCTTGTCGATCAGCACCAGCCGGTCACTGCCGTCGGGCGACCGCGTCGCCCACACGCTCAACCGCCGGGTGTGCACCGCGCCGTGGACCGAGACGAGCCGTGAGCCAACCGGTGCGGCCCGCGCAAACAGCGCAAGCCCGTAGTAGACCGGGCGCACCCACGCCCGCCAGCGGCCGTCGTGGCGGCTGAACTGAAACAGCTCATAGGACGACCCGGGCAGGGTGTGAAAATTGACCGCGTCGACGCCGGCGTTCAGCAGCGAGAACAGCGCGTCGGTCGCCCACAGCGAGCTGGCGAACGTGTCGCTGACCCCGGGGCGGCCCCGGCAGGCCGCCGAGTTGAGCTCGTCGACGCGCAGCGTGCGCCCCACGGCATGGGCGATCGCCGCCCAGCGCCGCACCCCCGCCGCCAGCGACACCGTCGCCGCGGGCGAGAGCAGACGCGCGAGCGTCGGGAACTGCGGCGAGGACGGCGCCAGGAAGCAGTTCTTGAACGGATAGCGGTGGACGGTGAGCTGTGAGACCCGCGGCTCGGCGCGCAGGAAGCCCGGCGTCGCCGTCGTCCACACGCCGGCGTCGGCCGCGACCGGCCCGGCGGCCAGCGCCGGCCCCACGAGCGCCGTCGCGTGAGCGGCGCGCGGCAGTGCGGCGACGATCGCATCGAACTCCCGCTCGTACTGCGGCGGATCGAACGTGCGCGCCCGCGGGGTCACCGACCGGCCGTCACGCGTCGTGAACTGGCGCAGCGTCGCGTACAGATTGGGCTCGTTGCCGATCTCCAATCCCTCGATCGACGCCCGCCCGAACGCGGCCAGGTAGCCGCGGGCCTCGGCGGCGTCGAGCGCCGGCTCGTCGGCGGCCAGGTTGAGCCCGAGGATCATCCGGGCGCCGACGTCGTGGGCCAGCGCGGCCGTCGTCGCCAGCCATCCCCGGGTCAGGCGGTAGCCGCGAAACGGAGGCCGTCTCACCCCGGGCGCGGGCAGCCACGAGATGTCGGTCGAGTCACCACCGATCCGCAGCACCGGCGGCTGGCCGGGGCTCAGGTTGCGGATCAGGGCCTGGAGCACCGGGTTGACCGCGGCGGGATCGGTCCCGGTGTAGGCCCGCACCGCCTGGAACTCGATCGACAGTCCGAGAAAGCCGCGCGGCACCGGCCGGCCGGCGGCGCCGAGCGTCAGGCGCACCACCGAGTGCGGCGGCGTGACCGTGGGCCCCACGGCGCTCGGGGCCCGTGCCGAACTCCCGCCGCAGCCGGCCACCGCGGCGGCCAGCACGCCCGCGCAGACCAGCGCGGCCGCGCCGGCCGCCGGCCGAGATCGCATCCGGCGCACGCGTCGTCTGACCGCTACCGGGCCACTACTCGGTGGCGGGTTCGCGCAGCGCCGCCTCCACCTCGGCGATCGCCTGCTCGGTGTCCTGAAACCACACCGCGTGCAGGCCCAGCTGCCGGGCGGCGTCGCAGTTGATCTCCAGGTCGTCGATGAACACCGCCGCGCCGGCGTCGATCTCCAGCGCCTGGAGCGTCAGCTCATAGATGCGCGGCTCGGGCTTGCGGGAGCCGACCGCCGAGGAGTCGATCACGACGTCGAAGATCTCCCCGACCGGGAGCATCGCCCGCCACAGGTCTGACCACTCGCGCACGTTGTTGGTGCAGATCGCCATCCGGTAGCCGCGGGCCCGCAGCTCGCGCATGTACTCGATGAACCGATCGTTGGGCGCCAGCTCGGCGAAGTAGGTGTCGCTGAACCCCTCCAGGTCGACCTCGCGACCCAGCTGCGTGGCGAGCTGCGCGCCGAGCGCGGCCATGAACTCCGGCTCGCTCAGCCGTCCGGTCTCCAGCGCGAACAGCGGATTCTCGCCGCGCTCGATGCCGATCGTCACCAGCGCCTGGCCGAGCGCCTCCAGCGGCACGCCCGAACGGTCGCGAAACGCCTCGAAGGAGCCGATCAACGGCGTGGTGAGCACCCCGCCGAAGTCGCTGATCACCGCCGTGATCCTCGCCATCTCACCCGCCCCCGCGTCCCCGACCGTCTAGAAGGTCGCCAGCACGTAGACGCCCGCGCCGTCCTGCCCGCGGCTGTGACAGCGCAGCGGCGCCGCCTGCACCACGAGTCCCTCGCCCGACGCGCGCGCCTGCGGACCGCTGACCTCGCCGGCGGCTCGCCGGGGGAACTCGTTGTCCCCCTCGCCGATCCACAACTCCAGCGTGGCCCGCGTCGGCAGCCCCGCCTCGTCGTAGGTCGTCGAGAGCCGTGGGTCTGAGACCACGATCCAGCCGTCGGGATCAAACAACGTCGCGGAGACCGCGTCGGCGGCGTGATGCTCGGCGCCCTGGGGCCGGACCGCGAGCAGGGTCAGGGCCTCGGCCTCGGAGAACCACGCCGCCACCAGCCGCGCGGACCCCGGCGCGGGCGTGGTCGCCGCCGACGTCACGCGGGTCCCGACACAGTCGATCACGCGCTCGCCGTCGTCCCATGCCACCGTGCCCCGCACCCGGCACAGCTGCTGGCCCCCGGCGTCCGGCGCACCGGCGCCGCCCTCATCGGAGTCGCGGACCGGGGCCACGCCCGGGGCGACGGTCAACGCCACCCGATCGCCGGCCAGCTCCCACAGATCGCCGTCACGATCAGACCAGGACAGCGCGATCGGTCGTCCGGGCTCGGCGCCTGAGCCACCGAGCACGAGCATCGGCCGCGGTCGGCCGCCCGCCTGCGACGGCGCGTCGACGGCGGTGGCCCACAGCGATCCGTCGAGCGTGCCGAAGCTGACGGCTCGCAACCCCGTGGCGACGGTGCTCATCCGTGCAGCTGGGGCCGATCGCCCACCCGTTCGGGCGGCGCGGCGTCGTGGGCGGTGGAGTCCACGTCGTAGGCGACCGGCGGGCGGCGACCGACGCCGGCCACCCGGGTCACGAATCGACTGCGCGCATGCCGCGCGAGCAGCGTGCCGAGCCGGCGGCGCACCGGCGTCACGAGCAGGACGAGACCGAGGACATCGGTGATGAACCCCGGGATGATGAGCAGCGGGCCCGCGATCAGCACGAGCGCGCCGTCGACGACCTCGCCGGCGGGCGGCCGTCCGGCGGCCACCGCCGCGCGGAACCGTCCCAGCGCGACGCGGCCCTCGGCCCGCAGCAGCCAGCTCCCGATCGGCCATCCGGCGATCAGCAGGATGACCGTGAGCAGCACCCCGATCGCGTGGGCGACCACGATCGCGACGGCCAGCTCGGCGACCAGCCACAGGATCAGTGCGAACAGGATCGGCATCTCACTCACAGGCTATCCCGCGCCGGCGCCGCGGCGGTGGCGCGGCCCGGAGTCTGAGTCAGTCGAGGTCCAGCGCGCGCAGCGCCGCACTGACGACGGTTGGATCCGGCTCGATGTCGGCATCCAGCCCGCCGGTGAACCGCGCGCCCCGCTCCCAGTTGAAGAAGCCGAGGTCCAGCGCCTCCAGCGGCACCTCACAGGCCGCGGCCAGATCGGCGGCGCGGCGCTGGAGCAGCAGCGGGTCGCCGATCGCGAGGATCCGCTTGGCGGCAAGGGTCACCGGACCGCCGCCGATCACGTGCAGGGCGCTGCCGCGAAGCTCATAGACCCCGAGCCGGCCGAGCGTCACGAGCAGGTCGTAGCGGGGGTCGCGGTCCATCGTGGCCAGGGTGCCCAGCCGCTCGAAGATGCGATCAAAGCGCCGTTCGGGCGTCCACGCGTCGTCGCCCCGGTAGGCGGCCGCCTGCGAGCCGGCCCGCTGCGCCCACGCCCGGTAGGCGCCGATCGTGCGCGGTCCGCGCACCGCGTCATAGCCGCTGCGCGGACCGGTGCCGGTCGGCTCCGGCTGCGGCGGCGTCCCGGACGCCCAGCTGCGACGCGCCGCGGCGATCGCCGCGAACGGATCGCGGTCATCCAGCGGGCACAGGTAGGCGATCTCAAACGCCAGCCAGGTGCGCTCCTCCAGATCACCGGCGGGGTCGGCGACCTCCGCGTAGAGCCCCGGGGGATCGGCGCTCAGCACCTCCAGACGCGCCGCGGCGAAGGCGAGCTCGTGGGCCAGGCGAGCGGCATCGGCGCCCGACTTGATCCCCGGCACGAGCTCGCAGCGGTACCCGTCGCCCACCTCACGCACGAGCCGGCGCACCGTCATGCCGGCACCCGAGCGGCTGCCCCGACCGGCACCGACCCGCGACCGGCCGGCGGGGGACGCGGTGCCCGCGGCGGCTGAGCGTGGCTCGGGCGCGCTGTGCCCGCCCGGTGACACCATCGGCCGCAGCTCGAGGTGCTGCTCACGCGCGCAGATCGGACAGTTCTGGATCAGGCGGTTGTGGCGGCAGAAGCTCGGCATCGAGTCAGGCGGTGACTATAGGCCGACGCCGCGCCAGGCCCCCGCGACAACCGGTCAGCCGTTCGGGAACCGGTCATCTGAGATACCATCCGCGCGCCGCCGAGGGCGGACTCGTGCCATCAACGCGAAGGCGACCGGGATGCAGACATCGTGGGCAGGCCCACACAGGTCGTGAGAGGCGCCCGCGGGGCGGTCACGGTGCTGGGGGCGTCGGCCGCGCTCGCGGCATCCTCCGGGGCCACGGCCGTCGCCACCGACGGCTCCGGCGTCTCGATCCGGCCGCCTCACCGTCCCGCGTACTCGCCCACACTCGGTGACTGGGAGGGCTCGGTCGACGGCTTCCCGGCCAGCTTCGCGCTCGCCCGCGACGCCAAGGTACCGCGCGGCGACGCCGGGATCGGCGTCTCCCGGCTGGTCGCCTTCGCCCCCTCGGGCTGCCCGGTGTCGCCCTCGCATACGAGCGAGACCGTGCTGAACGGCCGCGCGCCGGCACACGTGCGGGCCAGCGGCGCGATCACCGGGCTGGGCCTCGACGGCGGGCTGACCGGCGCCCACAGCGCCACCCTGCGCCAGGCCTACCGGCTCGGCAGCTGCCGCGGGACGCTGACCTGGCACATGCATCCGGCCACGCGCCGCTCGGTGAGCGACGGCGCGTGGAAGCTGCGCTTCGGCACCGGGGCCGGCGCCAGCTTCGACGTCACGGGCGGCGGGCGCCTCGCCGCCGCGGTCCCGCTGCCTCAATCGCTGGGGCTGTGCCACGGTCTGACGGGAACGCTCGATGCGTTCATCGGACCCACCGGTGACGCGGTCAGCGTCGCCGGCGGACTCCGGATCACGCTCGCCTTCGCCGGTGACCGAGCGACCGGCACGCTGCTGGACCGCGCGGCCGGCTGTGCGACCCGGACGATTCGCCTCACCGCGTCGCACTGACTCACCGGCCCGCCAGGCTCAGGCGACCGGCAGGCCGCCCACCGGGGAAAAGGCCCGGGGGGCCCAGATCCATCTGGACCCCCCGGAGAGCCAGGGAAGTGGGGGCGCAGTTCCCTGACCGACAGGGGCGGGTCTCCCCGTCCCAAGCTTTTGCTAAACCATGAGCCCCAAAGAACACCCGACGCGGCGCTCTGGAATCACCTCGTCGACAGGTCGGACGGTAGCACCTCGTCCACAATGCGCGGAACTTTTGACGATCGCGACAGGGGAATTGCAGCGACGCCGGGTGAGCGGGGCGGCGGGCCGCAATTCTCAGGACTGCCGGGTCGCCGGGCCGCTGAAGAACTGGTCCCCGGCGCGCACCGAGCCGGCCGCCTCCGCCTGGTGGCGCAGCGTCTGGTCTGACTCGCCGCTCCACGCCCCCACCGCCAACCGCTCCCGGTCGGCGTCCATCGGAGAGCCACCGAGGTCGGCGTTGACCACGCGGGCGCACTTGCGCCCCTCGGCGATCGCGGTGACCACCAGCGACTGGCCGATGCGCGCGTCACCGCAGGCGTAGACGCGTCCGACCGAGGTCCGGTAGGTCTGCTTGGTCGAGAGGTTGCCGCGACGGTCCAGCTCGATGCCCAGCTGGGCGACGATCCCGCTGTGCTCGGGGTGCTGGAAGCCGATCGCGACCAGCACCAGGTCGGCCTCGAGCACGAACTCGCTGCCCGGGACCGGGGTCAGGTCGCGCGACGAGGTGCCGGTCACCTGCCGGGCGTAGACGCGGCTGACGTGCCCATTGTCGCCGTCGAAGCCGGTCACCTCGGTTCCCCACCGCCGGCGGCCGCCCTCCTCCAGCGCGTAGGTGCTCGCGGTGCGCTTGGGCGGCAGCGGCCACGGCGTGCGCGGATCATCGCCGTCGGGCAGCTGGGCGTAGACGTCGAGCATGATCACGCTGTCGGCGTGCTCGCGGTGGGAGTTGGAGATGCAGTCCATGCCGGTGTCCCCGCCGCCGATCACGATCACCTTCTTGCCCGCCGCCGAGATCTGGGCGTCCGAGCCCCAGCCCCCCTCGGGGGTCCGAGACCGGCGACCGTGCTGGGCGGCGACCCAGCGATTGCGCTGGTAGAGGTAGTCCATCGCGGGATGGATCCCGGCGAGGTCATGATTCGGGACCTCGAGCGTGCGTGAGACGCGCGAGCCGATCGCCAGCACGACCGCGTCATAGCGCTCCTGCAGCTCCTCCGCGGTGATCTCGCCACCGACGTCGGCGTCGTAGACGAACTCGATCCCCTCCTGCTCGAGGATCGCGACGCGCCGGTCGATGATCGACTTCTCCAGCTTGGCGTCGGGCACGCCGAAGCGCAGCAGGCCGCCGGGACCCTCGTCGCGCTCATAGACGGTCACGCGGTGTCCGCTCTTGTTCAGCTCGGCGGCGACCGCCAGGCCCGCAGGCCCGGAGCCGATGACCGCGGCGCTGCGCCCCGAGCGCCGATCGGGCGGCTCGGGCACGACCCACCCCTCGTCGAACGCGCGCTGGATGATCGACAGCTCGATCTGCTCGATCGTCACCGGATCGTCGTTGATCTTCAGCACGCACGCCGACTCGCACGGCGCCGGACAGATCAGCCCGGTGAACTCGGGGAAGTTGTTGGTGGCGTGCAGCTGGTCGATCGCATCACGCCACTTGTCGCGGTAGACGAGGTCGTTCCAGTCGGGGATCAGGTTGCCCAGCGGACAGCCCTCGTGACAGAACGGGACGCCGCAGTCCATGCAGCGCGCGCCCTGGCGGCGCAGCTCCTCGGTCGGCTGCAGCGCGAAGTACCGGTCGTAGTCGTCGACGCGGCGGCGCGGGTCTCGCTTGTCAAAGCCGACCCGGTGGATCTTGAGAAACGCGCCAAGCTCGCCCAAAGGACGCAGAAGGTTACTGGGATGATGGTTCGAGATGGTGAGACACGAGCAGATTCTCCCCCGGGGTGCGTTCTCGCTGAGGGCGGCCGCGGAGTTCGGCTTCGGCCCCAACGAGGGCCGGCCCCCGTCCTTCGATGGCGTGATGCGGCTGGCGTTCGGAGTCGACGGCGGGCGGGGATATGCCGGAGCGACGCTGCGTCAGCCCGCGCTCGATGGTCCGGTGCGGGTCGATCTCGACCTTCGCGGGGACGCTGAGGCCTCCACCGCCCTTGCCCAGGTGGCGCGGATCGTCTCGCTCGACGGCGACGGCGACGCGTTCGCCCGCGTCGGTGAGTCTGACCCGGTGCTCGGGGCGCTGCAGCGGGTGCATCCCGGCCAGCGACCCGTCCTGTTCCATTCGCCGTATGAGGCGGCCGCCTGGTCGGTGATCTCGGCGCGCCGGCCCGCCGCGCAGGGCGCCCGGGTCCGCGCCGCGCTCGGCGAGCAGCTCGGGACGACCTTCGCGCTAGACGGTGTCACGGTGCCGGCGTTTCCCCAGCCCGACCGCCTCGCCGAGATCGCCGATGAGGTCCCGGGGCTGAACGCGACGAAGATCGAGCGACTCCGCGGCGTGGCCGCCGCGGGCCTCGCCGGCGATCTCGATGTCGTCCGCCTGCGCGAGCTGGGTCCCGAGCGCGCCTATGAGGATGTCCAGCGGATTCCGGGGATCGGCCCGTTCTACGCGGGGCTGATCGTGCTCCGGGCGACCGGCTTTCACGACGCGCTGGCGCCGGTCCCCGAGCAGAAGGGGTACGCCCACGCCGCGCGGCTCTACGGACTCCCCGAGATCCCCGACCCCGTGACGTTTGCGCGGCTGGCTGAGCGGTGGCGGCCGTTTCGGACCTGGGCGACCGTCCTCATCCGGCTGGCCGGAGAGCGCGGCACGGTCGTCGGCTGACCGCTCCGGCGGCTGACCGCTCAGGCCACGGCCTGGGCCCGGGTGCGCTCCTCCAGCACTCGGCGGTAGTCGCGCGGCATCACCTTGACGAATCGCTGACGGCGCTGCTCCCAGGAGGCGAGGATGTTCCGGGCCGGCAGCGAGCCGGTGCGCTGGGCGTGCTCTGCGATCAGCGCCTTGACCTCCTCGTCATCGGATTCGTCGAGCTCCTCCAGATCGACGAGCTCGGTGTTGCAGCGCGAGCGAAACCGCCGGTCGGTGTCGTAGACGTAGGCGATCCCGCCGCTCATGCCCGCGGCGAAGTTGCGCCCGGTGGCGCCGAGCACGACAACCCGGCCGCCGGTCATGTACTCACAGCCGTGGTCTCCGACCCCCTCGACGACGGCCAGCGCGCCGGAGTTTCGCACCGCGAAGCGCTCGCCGGCCAGGCCACGGAAGAACGCGCGCCCGGCGGTCGCCCCGTAGAGCACCGTATTGCCGACGAGCATGTTCTCCTCGGGACGGAACACCGCGGTCTCGGGCGGGCGCACGACGACGATCCCGCCCGACAGCCCCTTGCCGGTGTAATCGTTGGTCTCGCCGCGCAGCGAGAACGTCACCCCGGGGGCCAGCCAGGCGCCGAAGCTCTGACCGGCCGAGCCCGAGAAGGAGATCTCGATCGTCGACTCCGGCAGCCCGGGAGCGCCGCGACGGCGCGCGATCTCGCCCGACAGGATGCCGCCCACGGTGCGGTTGACGTTGCGCACGGGCACCGGACCGTGGCGGACCTGCTCACCGGACTCGATCGCGGGCTCGCACGCGGCGACCAGCTGCCAGTCCAGGGCGTCCTCGAGCACCGGCAGCGGACCGCGCGTGTGGCGACGCGGGATCTCCGGCGGCAGGTCGAGCGAGCCGAGCACCATCGACAGGTCGACCCCGCGCGACTTCCAGTGGTCGACCGCCTCGTCGGTCTCCAGCAGGTCGGTCCGTCCGATCAAGTCCTCGAAGCGGCGGATGCCCAGGCTCGCCATCAGCCCGCGGACCTCCTCGGCGACGAACATCATGTAGGCGGTCACGTGCTCGGGGGTGCCGCGGAAGCGCCGGCGCAGCTCCGGATCCTGCGTGGCGACGCCGACCGGGCAGGTGTTCAGGTGACAGACGCGCATCATGATGCAGCCCATCGCGATCAGCGGCGCGGTCGAGAGGCCGAACTCGTCGGCCCCGAGCAGCGCGGCGATCACGACGTCCCGGCCGGTCTTGATCTGCCCGTCGACCTCGACCCGCACGCGTGAGCGCAGGTCGTTGAGCAGCAGCGTCTGCTGGGTCTCGGCCAGCCCGATCTCCCACGGCACACCGGCCCCCTGCACCGAGGACTGCGGTGAGGCGCCGGTCCCGCCGTCGTGACCGGAGATCGTCAGGTGGTCGGCGTTGGCCTTGGCCACCCCGGAGGCGACCGTCCCGACCCCGACCTCGGCGACGAGCTTGACCGACACCGACGCCGTCGGATTGGCGCAGCGCAGGTCGTAGATCAGCTGCTTGAGGTCCTCGATGGAGTAGATGTCATGGTGGGGCGGCGGGGAGATCAGGCCGACGCCCGGGGTCGAGTAGCGGATCTTGGCGATGTAGTCGTCGACCTTATGGCCGGGCAGCTGTCCGCCCTCGCCGGGCTTGGCCCCCTGAGCCATCTTGATCTGCAGTTGGTCGGCGTTGACGAGATAGTCGATCGTCACCCCGAAGCGACCGGAGGCGACCTGCTTGATCGCCGACCGGCGGCTGTCGCCGTTGGCGTCGGGGACGTAGCGCTCGGGATCCTCCCCGCCCTCGCCGGTGTTGGACTTCCCGCCCAGCCGGTTCATCGCCACCGCCAGCGTCTCGTGCGCCTCACGTGACAGCGAGCCGAGCGACATCGCGCCGGTGGAGAACCGCTTGACGATCTCGGTCGCCGGCTGCACCTCGTCGAGCGCGATCGGCTCGGCGGCGACGCGCAGTCGCATCAGCCCGCGCAGCGCCGCCCGGCGGGTCGCCTCGTCGTTGGTCTGGCGGGCGAAGTCGTCGTAGATCTCCTGGGGATCGCGCGGCAGCGGCTCGTGCTCGCTGGGGACCGGGAGTCCGCCACGTGCCCCGAGCGGGGTGTTGCCGTTGCCGTCGCCCTCGCCGGCGTGGCCGTTGCCGTCGCCGGGCTGCCCGAGCAGCGTCGCCTGGGCGCGGACCGCGTGCTGCAGGCTCGCGATCGTGTCCGGGTTCCAGATGTGCCGCTCGCCGTCCCGGCGCCACTGCAGCACGCCGCCGACCGGCAGCACCTCCCGGTCGGTCCGCGGGTAGGCGCGGAAGTGACGACCCAGCGCCTCCGCGGCCAGCACGTCCAGGCCGATGCCGCCGATGCGCGACGCGGTGCCGGTGAAGTGGCGGTCGATCAGCTCGGGCTCCAGGCCGACCGCCTCGAAGATCTGGGCGCCGCAGTAGGACTGGATCGTCGAGATCCCCATCTTGGAGATCGTCTTGAGCAGGCCCTTGCCGATCGCCTTGACGATCCGCTGCTCGGCCTCCTCGAGCTCGAGATCCTGGGGCAGCAGCGAGCGCTCGGCGAGCTCCTCGAGGGACTCGAACATCAGATATGGGTTGATCGCCGACGCGCCGTAGCCGATCAGGGTCGCCATGTGATGGATGTCGCGCGGCTCGCCGGACTCGATCACCAGACCGGTGCGCAGGCGGGTCCCGGCGCGCACCAGGTGATGGTGGACCGCCGACACGGCCAGCAGCGACGGGATCGCGACCCGGTCGGGACCGAGGTTGCGATCGGACAGGATCAGGATGTTGGCACCGTGATCGACGTGGTCGGCAGCCTCCGCGCACACCGCCTCCAGGCGCCGGGTCATGCCCTCGGTCCCATCCTCGACCGGCCAGCTGATGTCGACCGTGGCGGCGACGAAGATCTCGTGGGAGACCTGCCGCAGCTTCTCCAGCTGGCCGTTGCGCAGGATCGGCTGGTCGATCGCCAGCTGATGGCCCTGCTCGGGTGACTCCGACAGCAGGTTGATCTCGCCGCCGACGCCGGTCTGCAGGCTCATCACCACGTTCTCGCGGATCGGGTCCACCGGCGGGTTGGTGACCTGCGCGAACAGCTGCTTGAAGTAGGAGAACAGCGGCGGCTGGCGGTCTGAGAGCACGGCCAGCGCGGCGTCGTTGCCCATCGAGGCGACCGGCTCCTCGCCGTTGGAGGCCATCGGGGCGATGACCATCCGCAGGTCCTCCTTGGAGTAGCCGAAGGCCAGCTGCTTGGAGCGCAGCGGCTCCACCCGGGGCGTGCGGGGCTCGCGGTCGGGGAGGTCGTCGATGTTGACGACGGAGCGCTCGTACCACTCCGCGTAGGGCCGGCGGCGGGACACCCGCCGCTTGACCTCGGCGTCGTCGACGATCCGCCCGTCCTCCAGGTCGAGCAGGAACAGGCGGCCGGGGGCCAGGCGACCCTTGCGCTGGACGTGCTCGGGAGCGACGGTGATCACCCCGGTCTCGGAGGCGAGCACGACGTAGCCGTCGGTGTCCTGCACCCACCGGCCGGGCCGCAGGCCGTTGCGATCGAGCACCGCGCCGGCCCAGCGGCCGTCGGTGAAGGCGATCGCGGCCGGCCCGTCCCAGGGCTCCATCAGGCAGGAGTGAAAGTCGTAGAAGCCGCGGACGTCGGGGTCCAGGTCTGCCTGGGTCCGGTAGGCCTCGGGGATCATCATCATCATCGCGTGGGGGATCGAGCGGCCGGCGAGCACGAGCAGCTCGAGCACGTTGTCGAAGGTCGCCGAGTCCGAGCCGCCGCTGCGAACGACCGGCAGCACCTTGGCCAGGTCGTCGCCGAACAGCTCGCTGGACAGCTGGGACTCACGGGCCCGCATCCAGTTGACGTTGCCGCGCAGCGTGTTGACCTCCCCGTTGTGGGCGATCATCCGGAACGGATGGGCCAGCTCCCAGCTGGGGAAGGTGTTGGTGGAGAAGCGCGAGTGCACGAGCGCCAGGCGCGAGGCGACCCGGGGATCACGCAGATCGGGGAAGTAGCGCGGCAGCTGGGGCGCGGTGAGCATGCCCTTGTAGACGAGCGTGCGGCTGGAGAAGCTCGGCATCGCCAGCTCGATCCCGCCCTCGCGCTCGATCACGCGCCGGATCACGTACAGCTTGCGCTCAAAGGCCGCCTGGTCGGCCACCTCGTCACCGGCCTCGACGATCAGATGGCGAATGACCGGCGCCGACATGCGGGCGATCTCGCCCACGAACCGATCGTCGACGGGGACGTCGCGCCACCACACCGGGCGCTGCCCCTCGGCGCTGACCGTCTCCTCGATCATCTGCTCAAGCGCCGCCCGGCGCTCGGGGTCGCGCGGTAGATAGCAGACCCCGATGCCGTAGCGACCGGGCTCGGGCAGCTGCACCCCGGAGACCGCGCCCCGCATGAACGCGTCGGGGATCTGGATCAGGATGCCTGCGCCGTCGCCGGTGTTGGGGTCGGCGCCCTCGGCCCCGCGGTGCTCCATGTTCTCCAGCGCCTCAAGCCCCTTCTCGACGACGGCGTGCGTCGCTTCACCCCACAGCTTCGCCACCAGGGCGAGGCCGCAGGAGTCGTGCTCATAGGTTGGGTCGTAGAGCCCGGCGGCCCCGGGTCGGGTCGTGCGGTCCATGTGGCGGTGCCTTTGAGATGGCGGATGGAAGGTCAGGCACTGCGGTGCAGCGCCGACAATCGTATCCGACAGCCGATCAGGGCTTCAGGTCTTGGCCTTGGCGCGCGAGCGGCCCGAGCCCGAGCCCGAGCCCGACTTGGCCGCCGGCTTCTTGGCGGGGGGCTTTGTGGCGGCCGGTTTCCCGGCTGCCGACTTGCGAGCCGTCGACGGCTTGTCCTGCGCCCCTGACGGAGTATCGGAGCGGGCGGAGCGAACGTCGGCGAGGCTTGCCTCCAGCGCCGCCATCAGGTCGGGGGCCGGCGTGCTGTCGTCGGCCTCGGGCTGCACGGCGATCTCCTCGCCGGCGGCCTTGCGCTCGATCAGGTCCAGCACCCGCTCGCGGTACTCGTCCTTGAACTTGGTCGGATCGAAATCGGCCGCCAGCGAGGAGATCAGCTGCTGGGCCATCGTCAATTCGCGCTTGGTCGCCTCGGCGTCCTGGAGGCCGTCGAGCTCGTCGAGGCGGTCGGGCGAGAGCACCTCGTCGCCGAACAGCATCGTCGACAGGCCCATCGCCGCCCCGATCGGACGCAGCGCGCACAGCTGCTGCTTGGAGCGGATCACGACCCGGCCGATCGCCACCTTCTCGGACTCCCGCATCGCCTCCAACAGCAGCCGGTAGGCCTTCGCGCCGCCGGTCGCGGGAGCCAGGTAGTAGGAGTGGTCGTAGTAGATCGGGTCGATGTCGGCGATCTCGACGAACTCCTCGATATCGATCGTCTTGGTCGCCTTGGGGTCCAGCGCGTCCAGCTCGTCGGGATCGACCAGCACGTAGCGGTCGGGGCTGAGCTCATAGCCCTTGACGATGTCCTCGAAGGCGACTTCGTCGCCGGTCGAGGGATCGACGCGCTTCTGCTTGATCCGAGCGCCGGTCTTGGCCGAGAGCTGGTGGAAGCGCACCGCCTTGGGCGAGGTCGCGCTGTACATCTTCACCGGCACGTTGACCAGCCCGAAGCTGATCGCTCCACTCCAGATCGCGCGAGGCATGGTGACCTTTTATACCCCGGCGGCGGCGTCGGCAAGCCGCGGGTGACAAGTTGCCGGCGGCGGGCCGACTAGCGCCCGACGGAGGACATGTCGGGGTAGCGATCCCCGGCTGCCGCCCCGACGGGGGCGACCTCGTCCAGGCGTCGCAGATCGTCGGCGGTGAGCTCAAGCTCGGTCGCCTCGGCGTTCTGCTCCAGGTAGCGGCGGCGCTTGGTGCCCGGAATCGGCACGATGTCCTCGCCCTGGGCCAGCACCCAGGCGAGCGCCAGCTGTCCGGCGGTGCAGTCCTTCTCGGCGGCGATCTCCCGGACCCGATTGACGAGCTGCAGGTTGCGATCGAAGTTCTCGCCCTGAAAGCGCGGGTTGGTGCGCCGGAAGTCACCGGGGGCCAGGTCGTCGGGGGAGGTGATCTCCCCGGTCAGAAAGCCGCGGCCGAGCGGGCTGTAGGCGACCAGCCCGATGCCCAGCTCACGCAGGGTCGGCAGGATCTCGGCCTCGACGTCGCGCGTCCACAGCGAGTACTCGGTCTGCAGCGCGGAGATCGGATGGACCTGGTGGGCGCGGCGGATCGTCTCCGGACCGGCCTCCGAGAGCCCGATGAAGCGCACCTTGCCGTTGTCGACGAGCTCGGCCATCGCGCCGACGGTCTCCTCGATCGGCACGTCGGGGTCGACCCGGTGCTGGTAGTAGAGGTCGATGTGGTCCAGGCCCAGGCGCCGCAGCGAGGCGTCGCACGCGTCGTGCACGTAGTCGGGGCGACCGTTGACCCCCCGCACGGTCGGGTCGTTGAGATCACGCACGATCCCGAACTTGGTCGCGACCACCACGTCGCCGCGACGGTCGGCGATCGCCTCCCCGACGAGCCGCTCGTTCGTGAACGGTCCGTACATGTCGGCGGTGTCCAGGAAGTCGATGCCGAGCTCCAGCGCGTGCTGGATCGTGGCGGCGGCCTCGGACTCGTCGGCGGTCCCGTAGAACTCCGACATGCCCATGCAGCCAAGCCCCTCAGCGGACACCTCAAGGCCGCGGGCTCCGAGGACGCGTCGATCCATGCGCCGAGCGTAGCGTCTCACGTTCGCGTGGCCCGTGACGTTCTGGTGAGCGTGGCCCTTCCCCCGTTCCAGGCCCTGCTCGACGCCCACGGGCCGGCGGTGCACCGCTTCCTGATCGCGACGGTCGGCCCCGTCGACGCCGACGACTGCTACCAGGAGACGTGGCTGGCGGCGCTGCGCGCCTATCCGCGGCTCGCCGACGCCTCCCACCTGCGCGGATGGGTGATGACGATCGCCCACCACAAGGCGATCGACCACCTGCGCGCCGGCGCGCGACGGCCGGCGCCCGTCGAGGACCACCTCCTGGCCGCGGTCGCGGCCGCGCCCGCGGCGCCCGGGACCGGCGTCGATCCGATCTGGGCGCAGGTGGCAGCGCTGCCGACCAAGCAGCGCACCGCGGTGGCGTTGCGCTACCTCGGCGAGTTGTCGCACGCCGAGATCGGCGCCGCGATGGCGATCAGCGAGGCCGCGGCCCGGCGCAACGTCCATGAGGGCCTGGCCCGACTGCGAAAGGAGCACGCCGCATGACCGACCGTCACACGATCGAAGGCCGTCTGTCGACCGGACCCGTGGGCGCCACCCGCGCGCTGCCCGACCTGACCGCCGCCGCGCAGGCCGCCGGGCTGCTCGACGTCGCCTATGTCACCGACGACTCCCCGGTCGGGCGCCTGCTGCTGGCCGCGACCGAGACCGGCCTCGTGCGCCTGGCCTATCTCGGCGCCGGAGCCAACGACGAGGAGGGGGTGCTCGCCGCCCTGGCGGCGCGCGTGTCGCCCCGGGTGCTCGCCGCGCCCGCGCGTCTGGACGCGGCTCGCCGCGAGCTGGAGGACTACTTCGCCGGTCGGCGCCAGACGTTTGACGTCGCGCTTGACCGACGGCTGATGGGCGCCTTCGCCGCCCGCGTGCTGCAGGCGACGTCGGCGATCCCCTACGGACGCACCTCGACCTACGGCGCCGTCGCCGTCGCGGCGGGGTCACCGCGCGGCTCGCGCGCGGCGGGCAACGCGCTGGGGGCCAACCCGCTGCCGATCGTCGTGCCCTGCCACCGGGTGCTGCACGCCGGCGGGGGGTTGGGCGGCTACACGGGCGGCCTTGAGCGCAAGCGCACGCTGCTGTCGATCGAGTCCGGGACGGAGCGGTAGCGCAAAATCGTTCAGGGCGCGCCGACGGGGGTAGAGACGACCTCACGTGGGCGCCCTCCTGACACGATTCGATGCCTTCCAGCAGCGCCACCGCTGGCTCGCGCTGCCGATGGCCGTGCTGAAGAAGTCCTCCGACGACCAGGGCGGCAACCTCGCCGCGCTCGTCGCCTACTACGGCTTCTTCTCGCTGTTCCCGCTGCTGCTCGTGTTCACGACGATCCTCGGGTTCGTGCTCGCCGGCCACCCCGGCGACCAGACCTCGGTCGAGAACTCGATCCGCAGCCAGTTCCCGTCGGTGGGCAGCGAGCTGCCGCTCAAGCACATCTCGGGGTCGGTGGTCGCGCTGATCATCGGCGTGCTCACGTCGCTGTATGCCGGACTGGGGGTCACCAACGCCGCCCAGAACCTGATGAACACCGTGTGGGCGGTGCCCCACAAGGACCGGCCCAGCTTCGTCCAGTCGCGGCTGCGCGGCATCGGGCTGCTCGCCTTCCTGGGGGCGCTGTTCATCATCTCCACCGTCGTCACCGGCGCGGTCAGCTCCAGCTTCGGCGGGATCGGCGCCAAGATCGGCGGCTACGTCGTCTCGCTGATCGTCAACGGCGCCCTGTTCTTCGCCACCTTCCGGCTGATGACCGACGACGACGTCAAGAGCCGCGAGCTGCGCATGGGAACGATCGTCGCCTCGGTGCTGTGGACGTTTCTGCAGTCGATCAGCGCGGTCTACATCCACCACGTCAAGACGACCAACTACGGGGTCTTCTCCACGATCATCCTGCTCATCATCTGGCTGCACCTCGGGGGGCAGGTGTTCATGTACAGCGCCGAGGTCAACGTCGTCACCACGCGCAAGCTGTGGCCGCGCAGCTTCTTCGGCCCGGCGCTGTCGCCCGCCGACCAGGAGGCGCGGACCGCGCTGGCCAAGATCGAGGAGCGCTCCGAGGAGCAGCAGGTCGAGGTCGCGTTCTCCGAGCCGCGCGACCCCGACGGCGGACCGGACTAAAACAGCGTGTCGGCGGACTCGCGCCGGGTCATCTGCAGCGGCCACGAGCACAGTCCGCCCTCCGCCGGACAGCCCGCGCACAGCCGGCGATGTGGATCGGGCGCCACCGGGAAGCGGCGCTCCAGGACACCGGCCGACAGCTCGCGCAGCCGGGCTCGCAGCGGCTCGGCGTCGGCGCGGGTGAACGTGGCGGTGACCGGATTCTCGGGCGCGGCGAGGAAGCAGTGGGCGACCTGCACCGTGTCGGCGCCGGCGTGCAGCGCGGCGAGCGCGTAGATCAGCTGCTGACCGGCGTAATCACGCGCGACGACCTGCGCGGGCGCGCTGTCGCCGAGGCGATCGGTCTTGTAGTCGACGACGAGCAGCGCCGTCTCGCGCCCGGCCGTGTCCCGACCGGGGGATCGGCCGGCGCCGGCCCGCTCGCGGGCGAGGACGTCCAGCGCCCCGACGATCAGCGGCTGCGCGGGATCCTCGTCCAGCGCGAACGCGAAGCGCTGCTCGCGACGGGTCTCGGTGGCGCGACCGAGCCTCGCGCACAGCTCGCTGTCGGCGAACCGGCGCACGAGCCCGGCCAGCTCGTCGAGCTCGGCGGGACCGGGCGCCGGCACCAGGCCCGCCCTCGCCGCGGCGGCGACGACGACCTCGGCGCCGGGCAGCACCGGGCGGCGGAAGTCAAGCCGCTCGAGCATCGCGTGGGCGAGCACCCCGCGCCGGCGCCCGCCGGCCGGCTGGTCGGCGCCGGGACGCGCCGGCGGCGCCGCGAGCTCCGCCGCCGCACCCTGCTCGCCGTCCTGGGCCCCGAACGGCGTGTCGTCCAACGGCGGCAGGCCCAGCGCGCGCTCGGCGTAGAAGCGGTAGCCGCAGCGGGCGTATTCGGTGAGCGCCGAGTAGCTGAGGGTGGCGACCGGCGCCGGCCTCTCGATCCCCGGGGCGATCCGCGGCGCTGCCGGCGCGGGAGTCAGGGTCGGGGGTGGATCCGGCGGCGCCGCGGGCGACGGCGGGTCGGCGGGACCGCCGGTCTGCGCCGGCTGCGCGAGGCGCACGGTGAGCCGCGCGCCGCCGTTCACCACCTCCCCACCGCCGGCGAGGATGACCTCCCCCAGCTCGGGCACGAACGCCGGGCCGATCCACGCGATCGGCCCGCCGCCGACGCGCTGCGGGGTCCCGGCCAGCCAGCCCTCGAACTTCGCCGCACCGCTCAGGATCAGGCGCTCGCGGGCTCGCGTCATCGCCACGTAGAACAGCCGGCGCTCCTCGCGCTCCTCGGCCGCCTTGAGCTCGGCGCCGATCGCCGAGTAGTCAAGCGCCGACTCCCGGCCCCCGGCTCCGGCCCGGGCCAGGCGCAGGCCGAGGCGGCCGTCGGCCGAGACGCGGAGGATCGCTGACGGCGGACGCGGCGAGCGCCCGAGATCGGCGACGCACACGACCGGGAACTCCAGGCCCTTGGCCCGGTGGATCGTCATCAGGCGGATCGCGTCCAGCCCCTCCCCCTCGACCGGCGCCTCGCCCTCGCGCGTCTCCGGGGAGCGTCCCGCCTCGCGATCGTCGATCACCCCGAGAAAACCTCGCAGATCGGGGCCGTGGGTCGCCTCGTGCTCCCGCCCGAGGCGCATCAGCTTGCGCACGTTGGCCAGCCGCCGAGACCCGCCGGGCATCGCCAGCATCACCAGGTCATAGCCCGAGACGGTCAGCGCCCGCTCGATCAACTCCTCGATCGCGGCCCGCGCGGCGTGCTCCCGCTCGGCCGTGAACCATTCCGCGAACGTCGCCAACCGCCCCGCGTCGTCCTCGGTCAGTTCCGCGAGCCGCTCCCGCGGATCGCGCACCACGCTCCAGGGATCGCGTCCGCGCGCGTGCGCGGCGGCCGCGAGGATCACCAGCGCGTCGAGCGAGAGCCCGACCAGCGGCGAGGCGAGCACCCCGTAGAGCGCCGGCTCGTCGTGGGGATTGGCCAGGGCGCGCAGGTAGGCGACCATGTCGATGACCTGCGGGTGGTCCCAGTAGCCGCGGCCCCCGATCACGTAGGTGGGCAGCCCGCGTCGCTCCAGCGCCCGCTCGTAGGCGCGCATGTCGGTCGTGGCCCGCATCAGCACGACGATCTCGCCCGGGGCGGCACCGTCGGCCACCAGCTCGGCCACCCGGTCGGCGAGCGCCCGCGCCTC
Organism: uncultured Acetobacteraceae bacterium; assembly: GCA_964658375.1. GTDB lineage: Bacteria > Actinomycetota > Thermoleophilia > Solirubrobacterales > Solirubrobacteraceae > Palsa-465. Next base: position 59,850 of record CAZZYU010000006.1, read on the forward strand.
GGCCAGGCGCCACGGCGAGGCGATCCCCTCCAGATCCCAGTCGGCCCCCTTGTCGGCGAGCATCAGCTCCACCCGCGGCCCACCGCCTCCGGCAGGCTCACCGTCGGCGCCAGCGGACGGACGGCCGGCGCGCAGAGGCGTGAACTCGTCGCCCATCGCCGCGGCGAACGCCGGATTCAGCACGTCGATGATCTCCGGACGGGTGCGGAAGTTCGTGCGCAGCGTCTCCCGCGTCCCGGCCGCCTCCAGCCGCCGCCCGCGCGCCCGGAACAGCTCGACATCGGCGTGGCGAAAGCCGTAGATCGACTGCTGGGCGTCACCGACGGTGAACAGGTTGGCGTCGGCGATCGACTCGATCAGCTCCAGCTGCACGCGGTTGGTGTCCTGCAGCTCGTCGACCATGATCGCGTCAAAGCGCTCGGTGTAGCGCGCGCGCAGCTCGGGATCGTCGTGCAGCAGCCGGCGTGTGAACAGCTCCAGATCCTCGAAGTCCAGGCCCGAGATCTCGGTCTTGGCGGCCTGATACCGGGCGCCGAAGCCCACCAGCAGCGCATCGAGCAGCTCGCGCACCGGCGCCGCGGCGCGGGTCGCGCAGACGCTGCGCAGGGCAGCCAGGGCCTCGGTGTAGGCCACGCAGGCATCGGTGCACAGCGCCGCGCCGTTGCGCGGCAGGGCCAGCCGCCCCAGCTCGGCCGGCCAGAGGTCCGGGGTCGGCGCGAGCTGACGGCAGCGCTCCAACCGCTCCAGCGCCTCGATCACCCGTGGGCCGGGCTGGGCGATCGCGCCGAGCTCGGCGGCCAGCGCGGTGGCGGCATCGCGCAGCGCCACCGCAACGGCGACGTCGCCGTCGGCGGCGCCGTCGCCGGTGCCGGTGCCGGCGGGGATCGCCGGCATCGCCGGGAGCCGGGGCTCCAGCTGCCCGGCGCTGCGCAGCTGGGCATAGACCGAGAGGATCGCGGCCCGCAGGGTCGGCGCGCCGTAGGCGGCGATCAGCTCGACGGGGCGACGGGGCCCGAACGCGCCGGCCAGATCCTCGAGCGCCGCGTCGAACGCGTCGGCGGCCAGCGGTCCGGAGCGGTAACGGTCCAGGACCTCGAACCGGGGATCGAGCCCGGCGGCGAGGGCATGGGCGCGCAGGACCCGGGCGCAGAAGCCGTGGATCGTCGAGATGAACGCCCCCTCGGTGGCCCGCGCGGCGGCGTCGGCGCCCAGCGCGCGCAGCCGGGCGCGGATCCGGTCGCGCAGCTCGGCCGCCGCCTTCTCGGTGAAGGTGATCGTGAGGATCGCCGGGACCTCGATCCCGTCCTCGAGCACCGAGCGCACGAACCGCTCGACGAGCACCGAGGTCTTGCCGCTGCCCGCCGCGGCGTCGAGCAGCAGGTCACCGCCGCGGCGCTCGATCGCCCGCCGCTGCTCCTCGGTCCAGGAGGGCTCCCCGTGCGTGGAGGCGGGTGGCGGCGACGTGGTGGGTGTCAGCTCGGTCACGCTCACTCAGCGGCTGCGGCAGATCGCGGGGTGAGCACAGCCGTCGCGTGAGCACGTCTGCGGACACGGAGTCAGCTCGCCGGAGCGCAGCCGGGCGGCGAGCGCGATCGCCCGCTGGGCGGCGCCGGCCAGCTCGGCGTCGATCTCCGGCGCGGAGCGGGCATCGCGCGCCGCCGGCGCCGCGCTCGGCGGGCTGTCCTTGATGAACACGCCCCGGGCGCGCAGGTCCTCGCCGCGCAGCGGCTGATAGACGCCGGCCACGACGTCGAGCCCGATCAGGTCCCGCGCGACCAGCATGTACAGCGCCACCTGCAGCCGGCGGTCCTCGCTCCAGCGGGCCACCGGCCAGTTGGCCTGGGGCGCGCCGCTCTTGTAGTCACGCACGACCGCGCGGCCCGCCGGGTCGACATCGATGCGATCGACGACCCCCCGGACCCGCACGGCATCCTCGCCCTCCCCGAGCACGAGCGCCGGCAGGGAGCGCTCGCTCGGGGAGTCCCCCTCAGGGGCGTCGAATCCGAAGCGCAGCTCCAGGCCGTAGGGCCGCCACGGTCCGCCCGTCGCCGCCTCGTGACGCAGGTAGCGGCGCAGATCGGCCTCGATCGCGCGCAGCGCTCCGGCCCGCACGACCGCCGGCTCCCCCACCCCCAGCGCCGCCGCCGCGGCGTCGGCGGTCGGCGTCAGCTCGTCGATCAACCGTTGCAGGATCGCCTCAGCGCGCTCCAGCGTCGCGGGCGTGACCGGGCCGTCGAGCTCGGCGATCAGCCGCTCGAGCATCGCGTGGATGAGAGTGCCGCGGGCCAGCGGCGCGGGCTCGGGAGCCAGCGGCGCCGGCTCGAGCTGGCCCTCGACCAGCCAGCGCACCGGACAGTCGGAGTAGCGCTCCAGCGCCCCCGCCGAGACGATCCGGCTGTGGCGGACGTGGGACAGCGCCGCCGCGCCGAGCCGCCGCTCGGGCGCGGGCGCGTCACCGACCAGCGGCGCCCGGGCGGCCGCCTGCGCCCGCGCGCGCTCACGCTCGGTGGGCGCCCGGTCGGCCGGCCAGGTGACCTCGGCGAGCATCCGGCGGCGGCGCCGGGGCCGCCAGCCGTCGCCGAGCACCGCGGCGACATCGCCGATGAACGGCGAGGCCAACGCCAGGTTGCCCTCCTCGTCGGAGCTGCGGTAGGCGAGGAACACCCGCTCGGTGGCCCGCGAGACCGCCGCGTAGAAGAGGTAGCGCTCCCCGTCCAGGGCGTCCTCCCGCGGGCGCAGCCGCAATCCGGAGGCGAGCGCCAGCTCCCGGCGCCGTTCGTCGGAGAGAAACGGCTCGGGGCTCCCCGGGCCGGGGAACTCGCCCTCCTGCAGCCCGCACACGAACACCGCGCGGAACCGTCGGGCGCGGATCTGGGCCGGGTCGGCGAGTGACACCGCGCCCCGGCCGGCCCCGG
>CAZZYU010000007.1:0-58392 GCA_964658375.1 uncultured Acetobacteraceae bacterium
CCCGCGTGGCCCGGCAGCGCAAGGCTCATCTGGCCAAGCTGCGCGCTGCCCGTCTGGCCAAGCAGCGCTCCCGCCAGCAGGCGGCCCGGCATCCAAGAAACCATGCCGGTTTCACCGGCTGACCGACCGCCGGATCGAGATGCCGACCCGCAGGACCACGCATCGCTCTGAGACCGGCACATCGTGCCGGTCTCAGACCGTTTCCCGACGTCTGACCAGGTGGTTCTGCCTGATCGTCGCGCTGTGCGCGGCGACCGGGTTGATCACCGCCTCGGCGGCGGCCGCGCGCCCTCGCGGTCACGTCAGAGCCACCCAACGGCTCGCCGAGCTCTGGTTTGAGCATCAGGCCTACCGTCATCCGCGGACGAACTCCCGCCGCTTCCTGTCCGTACCCGCCCGAACCCCGATCACCGGCGAGTACACGACGCTGCCGGTCCTGGCGCACGCGAAGGGACGCGGCGACCGGCGGTGGCTGAGGGTGAGGCTGCCGGGACGCCCGAACGGCATGACCGGCTGGATCGAGCAGGGCGGCACCAGCGAGCGGATCACCCCCTGGCACATCTTCGTGAGCGTCGGCGCCCGGCGGGTGTGGGTGTATCACGACGGCCGCCTCCGCAAAAGCTTCAGCGCCGTCGTGGGTAAGCCCTCGACGCCCACCCCGACCGGCAACTTCTTCGTGCAGGAGGCGGTCATCCTCGGCCCCCGCCAACCCGGTGGCCCGGTTGCGCTCGCACTCAGCGCCCGCTCCGACGCGCTCTCGGAGTTCGACGGCGGACCGGGCCAGATCGCGATCCACGGGCGTGATCTGCTCGGTGGGACACTCGGCCAGGCCCAATCACACGGCTGTACGCGCCTCTCCACCCCGGCGATCGAGTGGCTGGCCGCACGTATCGGCCCCGGAGTGCCGGTGACGATCTACTGACGGCGCCGCCCGCACGGAGCGTAGAGCCGATCGATAGGGGTAGGTCCCGAAACGTGGATGGATTCGCGGGTGATATCGGGGTGATGGGGGAGTCCGCCGAGGATGGACGGGCGCGTTTGGAGTTCGTGGCTGAGTCCCGGCATCTGAACCCTGCGGGCACGGTGCACGGCGGGGTGTTGGCGACGCTCGTCGACACGGCGATGGGTCTGGCCGCGCGGAGCCGCACCGATGACGGGGAGGTCCCGGCGACCAGCCAGCTGACGATCGCCTACCTGACCGCGGCGCATGAAGGGCCGCTGGCGGTGACCGCACAGGTGCGAAAGCGGGGCGATCACCTGCTGGTCTGCGACGCCGACGTGGACCAGGACGGCACGTCGGTGGTGCACGCCGTCGCCACCTTCGCCGTGCTGTAGTCGATCGCCGCCGCCGCCGCCGCCGCCACCACCACCGCCGCCGCCGCACGCGCAGCGCCGCACGGCCCCAATCAGATCACGGCGTTCTGACCACCTGGCCGGTGGCGCCTGACTCGCGCGCGAACAACTGCTCGACCTGCTCGGGACCGATGGGTCTGGCGAACAGGAATCCCTGCCCGCTGTCGCACTCCTCACGTTGCAGCTGCTCGAGCTGTCCCGGTTCCTCGATTCCCTCCGCCAGCGTTTCCAGGCCGAGGGCCTTACCGAGCTGCACCAGCGTGTGCATCAGGGCCATCGATTCGTCGGAGGCGGGGAGTCCGGAGATGAACGAACGGTCGATCTTCAGTGCGTCGACGGGGAACTGGCGCAGGTAGGCGAGCGAGCTGTAGCCGGTCCCGAAGTCGTCGATCGCGATCCGCACCCCGAGCGCCTTGAGGTCGCGCAGCCGGGCGGCCGCGACGTCGGCGTCACGCATCAGGACGCTCTCGGTGATCTCGAGCGTGAGACGGGCGGGGTCGAGACCGGTGCACTGCAGCGCGTCGCTCACCTCGTCGACGAATTCGCGACGGTCGAGTTGGCGTGCCGAGACGTTGACCGACATGCCGATCTGGTGGCCGGCGGCCGCCCAGACGGCTGCCTGACGGCAGGCGGCCCGCAAGACCCAATCGCCGATCGGGACGATCATCGAGCTGTGTTCGGCGAGCGGGATGAACGCGTCGGGGAGCAGCACCCCACGCGTCGGGTGACGCCACCGAATGAGCGCCTCGACTCCGGTCATGCGCTGGGACCGAAGATCGAAGGTCGGCTGAAAGAGCAGGAACAGCTGGCCGTCGGCCAGGGCAGGTTCGAGATCGACGAGCAGCTCGCGCTGATCGGTCTCGGCGGTCTGCATGCTCTCCTCGAAGATGACGTAGCGGTTCTTCCCGGCTGCCTTGGCGCGGTACAGCGCCAGATCGGCGTCACGAAGCAGCTCGTCCGCCGTCCGGCGGGGTCCGACGGCGATCCCGATGCTGGCGGAGATTCCGCGCGCCCACGCGTGTGAGTCGCCGAGTTCGACCGGCCGGCGCAGCAGGTCGAGCAGCCGTTCGGCGATCAGCTGCGGGCCACCGTCGGCATCGTCGGCCAGGAGCACGACGAACTCGTCTCCCCCGAGGCGCCCCACCGTGTCGCTATCGCGCATCACCGTGCTGAGCCGGGCGGAGACGACCCTGAGCAACTGATCGCCGGCGGCATGACCGAGGGTGTCGTTGACGTACTTGAAGCCGTCGATGTCGATGAACAACGCCGCCACCTGGGAACGATCCCGGCGCGCCCGCGCCAGCAGCTGCGTGGCGCGGTCGCGAACCAGCGCCCGGTTGGGCAACGACGTCAACGGGTCATGCATCGCGGCGAACGCCAGCTCGGCCGTCTTCAGATCCACCAACCGCAACGCGCGCGCCCGCCCCGTCGCCAACACGAACAGCAGTGCCGACATCAGGATGCTCAGCGCGACGCCACCGATCAACACCCCGATCGACCCGGCATTGACGAACGGGCCGCCACCCGGCAACACGGCGAATGTCTGCACGGACGACCCGTTGTGGAGATTCACGGTCCGGCTGCTCGCGCCATGCGGGATCTTCCCGAGCGTGAACGTCACCGGAGCGTTGCTGCTGCCCGGGGCGCTGCGCCGGAGCACCACGGCGAGGTGCGGATAGCCTTCCCGGGCCGTCTGCATGACAACCGCCGGCGAGACGAGGACCGTGAGCCAGCCGACGAATGTCCGCCGGCGGGATGCGACCGTCGTGGGCACCGCCCCGCCTCGATAGAGCGGAGTCTGCGCCGACAGTCCGAGAACCCGCGTGAGCCTGAATGGGACCAGCCCGCTGCGCCCGGAGTCTCGCAGGCGGCTGAGGAGCCGGTCCCGAGCGCAGGCATCAAACCCGGCAGGCGCAACCGGCCCGAGCGTCAGTTGCGGAAAGCAGTAGTACGGGCGCGCTCCCGCCGGCAGCACCACGAATGTGCCATGAGGCCCCAGCGGCCCCGATGGATTGCGCTTCGCGCGGGCGGCGTAGGCCGCCAGCCGTGACGCGGGTACGCGCACGACCTTGGCGAGGCCGAGCAGCTCGGGGTACCGTCCCACGACGCGCGCCTGCCGGGCCCACGTCCTCAGATCGGCGTTGGACGCGTGTGGATTGCCCAGTATGTACGCGCCGGCGTCGGCGACGAGATCGTCCTCGTGTTGGAGCGTCCGGCCGACGTTCGCCGCGATCTGCGATGACTGGAGCTTGAACGCCGCGCGCGCCTGCTGCGCGTGGGTTGCGCCGACCGCAGCCGCGCCGATCACGCTGACGATGGTGCCCGCCAGACCGACGACCAGGGCGATGAGGAGCCACCGCTTCCCGATCCGCGCGAGCAGATCACGGGTCGGAGGTCGGGCGGCGGTGCGGGAGCGTGTCGCGACCTTCGGGGACACCGAGTCTTTCGTTGAGTACGGACTGCATGACCGTTATCGGTGTCGTGCCATCACGCGACGACCGTAGTTCCCCGCGGATCCACCGGCGAGCTGAGTAAGGTCACCGACCGGTCCCACCTCTGCTCGTTGTGTCTCCTCGGCGAAAGGCCGTCTGTGCGCAAGCTCGCTCGTTGGTCGGTGCAGCATCGTCGTGTCGTCCTGGTCATCTGGCTGGTGGCGGCGATCGGTGCCGTCGCGGTCAACACGGCGACGGGGACGGGCTACAGCAACTCGTTCTCGCTGAAGGGGACGCCGAGCACCCGGGCGATCGATCTGCTCCAGCGTGCCGCGCCGAAGGTCGCGGGCGACAGCGACCAGATCGTGATCGCCACCCGGTCGGGCAAGGTGACCGACCCCGAGGTTCGCGCGGACGTGAGCCGGATGCTGGCCAAGGTCGCGACGCTCCCGCACGTCGGCGGGGTCGCGTCCCCCTACTCCGCTCAGGGTGCCAGTCAGATCTCCGGGGATCAGACGATCGCCTATGCGACGGTCACGTTCGACGAGCTGGCCAACAGCATTCCGGTGTCGGCGATCAACCGCGTGATCACGGTCGCCCAGTCCGCCAACAGCTCGACCGTCGAGATCCAGCTGGGGGGCCAGGCGATCGAGAACGCCAACAAGCCGGGGGTCGGCGGGCTGGGGATCGGGATCCTGGCGGCCGCCGCGGTGCTGATCTTCGTGTTCGGGTCGCTGCTGGCCGCGGTGCTGCCGCTGCTGACCGCCGGGTTCGCGCTGATCACCGGCTATGAGCTGATGGGCGTGCTGTCCAACGCGATCTCGATGCCGTCGTTCAGCTCCCAGCTCGCGCTGCTGATCGGACTCGGCGTCGGCGTCGACTACGCGCTGTTCCTGGTCACTCGCTATCGCCAGGCGGTGATGCGCGGCCGACCGGTCGCGGAGGCGGTCATCGAGGCCGTGGACACCTCCGGACGGGCGGTCCTGTTCGCCGGCATGACCGTCTGCATCGCGCTGCTGGGCATGCTGCTGCTGGGCCTCAGCTTCCTCTCGGGGGTCGGGATCGCGGCCACGATCGTGGTCGCGTTCACGGTGATCGCGGCGTTGACCCTGCTTCCCGCCCTGCTGGGGTTCTTCGGCACCCGGGTGCTGTCACGCAAAGCGCGCCGAAGCCTGACCGCCGGGCAGCTGACGGTCAACGACGAGTCCCCGGGATGGGCCCGGTGGGCCGACACGCTGCGCCGACGCCCCGCGCTGTTCGCGATCGGTGCCACGGCGGTCATGCTGCTGATCGCCGTCCCGGTCCTGTCGATCCGCCTCGGATCGACCGACGCGGGATCAGACGCGTCCAACACCACCACCCGCAAGGCCTATGACCTCCTCGCCAAGGGCTTTGGCCCCGGGTTCAACGGTCCCCTGCAACTCGTCGCCGCGATGAGCGGGCCCGGACAACCCGCCCAATTCGCCCGCGTCGTGGCGGCGGTCAGACAGACCCCGGATGTCGTCTCGGTGAGCCCGACCCGGGTCCTCGGTGGGAGTGTCGCGACCGTCGACGTGTTCGAGCGAGGCTCGCCTCAGGACAAGTCGACCAGCACCCTGATCACCCACCTGCGACGCGACGTGATTCCCGCGGCGGCCGGCGGCCGGGTTCAGGTCCTGGTCGGCGGCCAGACGGCGATCTTCCAGGACTTCTCCACCGTCCTGTCCGGCAAGCTCCCGCTGTTCATCGCCGTCGTCGTCGCCCTGTCGTTCCTGCTGCTGATGGCCGTCTTCCGCAGCCTTGTGATCCCGCTCATGGCCGCGGTCATGAACCTGCTGTCGGTCGCCGCCGCGTTCGGTGTCGTCACCGCCGTGTTCCAATGGGGGTGGCTGGCCGGCCTGATCGGCGTCAGCAGCACCGGACCGATCGCCGCGTTCCTGCCGGTCATCGTGTTCGCGATCCTCTTCGGCCTCTCGATGGACTACGAGGTCTTTCTCATGAGCCGCATCTATGAGGAATGGCAACACCGCAAGAACAACACCGATGCCATCGTGCACGGCCTCGCCGCCACCGGACGCACGATCACCGCCGCCGCCTCGATCATGGTGCTCGTCTTCGCCGCGTTCGTCCTCGGCGGCCAGCTCACGATCAAGCTGTTCGGAGTCGGCCTCGCCGCCGCCGTCTTCCTTGACGCGCTCATCGTCCGCAGCGTTCTCATCCCCAGCCTCATGCTCACCATCGGCAAAGCCAACTGGCAGCTCCCGGGTGTCCTGCACCGCGCCCTGCCCCACCTCAACGTCGAAGGCCAGGGCGACCGATCAGAGCCCACGCCGCCCCCGGCGCCCGGGCTGCCCGGTCAACCACACCCCGCCCCCACCCGGTAGACGAGGTGGGTCGCAGACCCGTGGCGGCGGGCGGTGATGGTCGCGGGAGGCCCTCAACCTAGCCGTTGAGCGGGCCAATCCCTCCCGTTCGGGCGTCGCGGCCTGCCGAAGGCTCGGTCATGGTTCCTCGTGTTGTTCTGACCACAGGACGGAGAGGGACTAGTGGTGATTCAGCTGAGCTGTATCGGACGTGCAGCACCCGAGGATCTGTCTGCGATCCTGCCCGCGATCGCCGAGGCGGCGGGCGCCGTGGACCTCGACCACTCGCGCCTGGCCGCGGTTCTGGATTGGGTGCAGTACCGGCGCAATTTCCGGGCCCCGGTGATGGTGCGCCCGTTCGGACGTGACGCGGGGACCGTCCATCAGGTCGAGGGGCCGCTGGCCGAGATCGTGATCGACGTGCGTCGCGCGAAGGACATGGAGTACGACGAGCTGGTGGCGCAGATCGTCGACCGCCTCTCCAAGGCGCTCGGGATCATTCCGGACGTCCATGCGTGCATCCACCTGGAGGGATGGGTGCGGCCGAGCAAGAGCGTGATGTGGTCGTTCAACCGCAGCTATTGGCGCCATCTGGCCGCGTGGGACGAGACGTTTCAGAAGGACTACGCGGCGGCGCTTCCCGGCGGCGTGTCGGACGGCACCAACCGGGAGTTCTGGGATGAGCAGATCGCCAGCTTCCTCTCCACGCTTGACCGGCTCGAGGAGTGGTCGGAGCTACCGGACGAGATCTGCGTCGTCGAGTTCGGGGTCGGGGACGGCCAGCAGGCGAAGGTGTGGTTTGACGCGTTTGCCCAGGCGTGTGCGACACAGGGTCGCGACTATCTCTCCCGGGTCCGGTATCTGATGGCTGACTACTCGCCGCACGTGCTGGCGCGCGCTCGAGAGCGGGTCGCCGCCTACGCCGATCAAGTGCAATGCCTGGAACTGGACTTCCGCAACCCGATCGACGGACTGTCGCATCTGCGCGGGAAGGTGCTGTTCGCACACACCTGCAACCTGTACGACAACTTGCCCACCGACGAGCTGATGAGGGTGAGCGACCGCGCGTACGAGCCGTTGGTGCGTGCGAGCATCACCCCGCGCGAGGCGGCCGAGCTGGCCGCTCGCTCGGGAGTGCCGGAGGCCGACCTGGTCCGCACGGTGCAGGAGGTGCTTCGGCACGGCCCTGAGGCGTTCGGCGATCTGGAGCAAGGGGTCCGGTTCTGGTCAGAGGTGTGGGACGCCGTGCATCTGGAGGAGGTGTATGAGGAGATTCCCGCGCCCGCCGCGATTCGGGTGGCGCCGAGCGTCGATCTGCACCTCAACGAGCTGCTCGACGAGCTACCGGAGTGGCGGCGGGTCCACGCCTCGACCGTGGCGGTGGAGAGCTTCGCGCAGACGCTCGCGCTGCTGCACCACGAGGGCGTGCTCATCGCTCAGGATCTGTTCGTCCGCGACATGGGTCAGTACGCCTCCTACCGCGGCCCGGGCAAGCTGGAGGGCTCGATCGTCAACTGGCTCAACGGACCGGTGTTCCAGCTCGTCGGAGAGCGTGCCGGATTCCATGTCTCCGTCGAGCCGTTCGCGTTCCGGAAGGGCTCAAACACCGTCGTGCTGACCGCTCGTCAGCGCGACGCCTACCGAGCACCCGCGCTCGTGACGGCGCCCGTCGCCGCTGTGGCGATCGGATAGCGCCATGTCGATGCGCTACGAGATCCTGCCGTTCGGCTCCGCCGAGGATGAAGCCCAGACGCTGCCGACCCCGCTCGTCATCACCGTCACCTGCTCCCCGCGTCATGGGGTCGACCAGACGGTCGATGTCGTGACCCGGCTCGCGGCCCAGGGCCACCAGCCCGTGCCGCACCTCGCCGCGCGGGCGATCCGCGATCACGCCCACGTCGACGAGCTCCTGGAGCGGCTCGCGCAGAGCGGCGTCGACGACATCTTCGTCATCGCCGGCGACGGCGAGGAGCCGGTCGGCGAGTTTGCATCCGCGGTCGACCTGCTGCCGGTGATCAGGGCCCACCGGCTGCGGCCTCGCCGAATCGGGATCGGGGCCTACCCGGAGGGTCACCCGCTGATCGATCCGACCGCGCTCGACGACGCGCTGCGCGTCAAGGCCCCGCTCGCGGACTACATGGTCACCCAGATCTGCTTTGACGCCGGCGCGCTGTTGGCCTTCATCGAGGGGACCCGCGCGCGGGGGATCGAGCTGCCGGTCTTCGTCGGGATCCCCGGCGCGGTCGACCGGCGGCGCCTGCTGGAGATATCGGTCCGGGTCGGGGTGGGCACATCGATCGCCTACCTGCGCAAGCAGCACGGCATCAAGCGGCTGATCGGGCGCCCCGAGCACGCGGGGGATCACCTCCATGAGGTCATCGCCCCGTTGATCGGCGACCCGGGCCTCGGTATCGCCGGTATCCACTACTACACGTTCAACCGTCTCGCCGCCACGCTGGAATGGGACCGCGAGCGCACCCCACCCGGCGCGCTGCACGAGGTGAGACAGGCGTGATGCACGAGATCGCCCTGACGCGCCACGCCGACACCGGGCACGTGATGGCACAGGTCGCCGCGTGCCAGCGCGCCGTCGGCGTCGCGACCCTCCCGCGGCCACGACTGCTGGACCTGCGCGGGAGGACCGCGGATCTGACCGCGGCGGTGTGGATGCTGAGCGACGGCGGCCCGGCGCACCCGCAGCCCGGGCAGGCGGGGCACGGGTGGTGGCGCGCGGCCTCCGCGCATCGTGTGCTCGTCCTCGAGGATCCCGCGAGCCCGGGCCGGCTCGGCGCCTTCCTGGACGGGCTCGCCACCCGACACCCCGACGTGACCGCGACCGACATCTCCGATGCCCACTTCGGCCTGGTGATGGCGGGGCGGCTGGCGCGACGCCTGGCGGAGTCGGCCGCCGCTCGCTTGTCTGAGCCCGCGATCACCGTCGGTGACGGCGAGGAGTACTGGCTGCTCGTGCTGCGCCGTGAGCGCGCCGGCGACGCGCGCCAGGTTCTGCTTGAGATGGGTCGGGTCGACGGCGCGGTGAGCGTCGGACATCAGGCGGCGGAGCTGTACCGAGCCGGCAGACGGGCCCGCGCGACGCGGGCCCAGCCAAGCTCACCTCAACCCTTCAGCACGACCACCACGACAGGAGCACCCAGCGCATGAGCTACGCAGACAACGAGTACCTGTTCACGTCGGAGTCGGTCACCGAGGGTCACCCCGACAAGGTGGCCGATCAGATCTCCGACGGCGTGTTGGACGCGTGTCTGCGCGAGGACCCAACCTCGCGAGTGGCATGTGAGACGCTGGTCAACACCGGCTTGGTGGTCGTGTCCGGTGAGATCACCACCGACGCGACCCTCGACATCCAGGAGATCGCTCGGGGCACGATCGCCAAGATCGGCTACGTCGACGCGGCGCTGGGCTTCTCGGCTGACGCATGCGCGGTGATCAACGCGATCGACAAGCAGTCGGCCGATATCGCGCAGGGTGTCGACCAGGCGGAGGAGACCCGCTCAGACGGCTCCACCGACGAGCTGGACGTGGCGGGCGCGGGTGATCAGGGGATGATGTTCGGCTACGCGAGCAACGAGATGGCGAACCTGATGCCGGCGCCGATCACGCTCGCCCATCAGCTGGCCGCGCGCCTGGCGCAGCTGCGCAAGGACGGCACGCTCGATTACCTGCGCCCGGATGGCAAGACCCAGGTGTCGGTGCGCTATGTCGACGGACGGCCGGTGGCGGTCGAGAAGGTGTTGATCTCCACCCAGCACGCCGAGTCGGCGACGCGCCGGCAGATCACCGATGACCTGTGGGAGCTCGCCGTGCTGCCGGTCCTGCCGGCCGAGCTGTTTGACGCCGACCGGCTGCGCAAGGAGTTCCTGGTCAACCCCACGGGCCGGTTCGTGATCGGCGGCCCCGTCGGTGACTGTGGTCTGACCGGTCGCAAGATCATCGTTGACTCCTACGGCGGGTTCGCGCGCCACGGTGGCGGCGCGTTCAGCGGGAAGGACCCGTCCAAGGTCGACCGTTCGGCTGCCTACGCCGCGCGCTGGGTGGCCAAGAACGTGGTCGCGGCCGGCCTCGCCGACCGCGCCGAGGTCCAGGTGGCGTACGCGATCGGGGTCGCGCATCCGGTGTCGGTCATGGTGGAGACGTTCGGAACCGAGAAGATCGGCCGGGGCAGGATCACCGAGCTGATCGACCAGTTCTTCGATCTGCGACCGGGCGCGTTTCGGGAGGAGCTGGCGCTGCACCGCCCGATCTACCAGAAGACCGCCGCCTACGGCCACTTCGGCCGCGATGATCCGGACTTCACCTGGGAGCAGACCGACAAGGCGGCGGCGCTCGCCGACGCCGCCGGCCTGACGGAGCCGGTGCCGGCATGAGCATCACGGTCGTCGGCTCGATCGCCTTTGATGCGGTCACGACCCCGTTCGGTGAACGCGACCGGATGCTCGGCGGCGCGGCGACGCACTTCGCGCTTGCCGCGTCGTTCTTCGACGCGGTCCGTCCGGTGGGACCGGTCGGCGACGACTTCGGAGACGCGGAGCTGGCGATCCTGGCGACGCGCGGCACCGACGTCGGGGATGTCGAACGGGTCACGGGCGGCCAGACGTTCTTCTGGAAGGGCGAGTACGGCTCAGACCTGAACTCGCGCGAGACGCTGGACACGCAGCTCAACGTCTTTGCGACGTTCGCTCCCGTGCTGTCCGCGCCGGCGCGGGCGTGCGATGTGCTGTTTCTCGCCAACATCCAGCCGGATCTGCAGGCGAGCGTGCTTGATCAGTGCGACGGGCCGGCGTTCACCGCCGTGGATTCGATGGACCTCTGGATCGAGGTCGCCCGAGACTCACTGGTCACCGTGATCGAGCGGGTCGACTGCGTCATCCTCAACGACGCCGAGTTGCGCCAGCTGACCGGCAAGCCGAACCTCGTCTCCGCGGCCCGTGAGGTCGTGAGCTGGGGCCCGAGCGTCGTCGTCGCCAAGCAGGGCGAGTACGGGGCGGCGATGGTGACCGAGGACGGCTTCTTCTCGCTCCCCGCCTTCCCGCTGGAGACGGTGATCGACCCCACGGGCGCCGGCGATACGTTTGCCGGCGGCTTCGTCGGCTACGTCGCCCAGTCACTCGATCAACCGCTCACCGACGACGTGCTGCGTCGGGCGATGGCCTACGGCACGGCGCTGGCGTCCTACAACGTCGAGGAGTTCGGGACCGAGCGCGTCGCCCGCCTCACCTCCACTGAGGTGCAGGACCGCGTCGCGGCGATCCACGGCCACGCGGTGTTCGATCTCAAGCCGGCGGTGCTGGCGTGAGCGAGCCTGAGAACAGCGATCCGTCGGTGTCCGCCGACCCGCTGTCACCGAGCACCGATTGGTTCTGGACCGAGCTTGACCTCGTGCGGGGAAAATGGGATGTCGTGGAGCACCCCTACTACGTCAGATGGCTGGAGGGCAGCCTCAGCCCCGACGACCTCGCCACCCACGCCGAGGAGCACGATCGCCTCGTGCGCGCGGTCGCCGGGCTCCCCGGCATCGCGGCGGCGAAGGCTCCCGACGGAATCCTGCGTGACCTGCTCCAGGACGAGGCGCGGGAGGAGGATCGTCGCCTCGCCCTGTGGCGGCGGTTCGTGCGCGCGGTGGGATGGGAGACGCGCTCGGCGTGGCACTTCGGCGCCGAACCCGAGCCCGAGACGCTCGTCTGCTCGCGGGCCTGGGCCGGCGATCCGTCACGCCCGCTCGCGTGGGATGTCGTGACCCTGTACGCCCTGCGCGCGTCACTGCCCCCGGTCATCGCGCTGGAGCGGACCGGGCTGCTGCGCCGCTACGGCTTTGCCGATGACGGGGCGACTGCGTACTTCGCCGATCACCCGCAGCGTCGGGAGGAGTCGACGGCGCGCATCCGCGCCGGGCTGGCGGGCCTGCTGGGCGGCGAGGACTGTCTGGGCCTGCTCCGACAGGTGGAGTCGGTTCATCTCAGCCACTGGCAGATGCTCGACGGACTGCAGCGGAGGGTGCTTCGATGACCGCGCTGGACAAGCCCGATACCGAGACCGCCGGCGTCCCGACCGCGCTGGGAGCGCCGGTGCGACTGCTCGTCTCCTGCCCGGACCGCCCGGGGATCGTCGCCGCCGTCTCTCGCTGTCTGTTTGAGAGTGGCGCGAACATCATCCAGTCCAGCCAGTACTCAACCGATCCGGTTGACGGCACGTTCTTCCTCCGCATGGAGTTCTACCTGCCGGCGGCGTCGCGCGACGGGTTCGCCGAGCTTTTCCGGACGACGGTCGCCGAGCGATTTGCGATGACGTGGCGTCTGTGGGACTCGGCCAACCGCAAACGCGTGGCGGTTCTCGTGTCCCGCTACGAGCACTGTCTGCTGGAGCTGTTGTGGCGCTGGCGTCACGGCGAGCTCGACGCCGACCTGGTCTTCGTCGCCTCCAACTGGGAGGACCTGCGTGACGACGTGGAGGGCTTTGGCCTGCCCTATCACCACGTGCCGGTCACGCGCGAGACCAAGGCGCAGGCGGAACGGCGGCTGGTGCAGCTGATCGCCGGCAACTGTGACCTCGTCGTGCTCGCGCGCTACATGCAGATCCTCAGCCCCGAGTTCCTGGACCAGGTCGGCGTTCCGGTGATCAACATCCACCACTCGTTCCTGCCCGCCTTCGCCGGTGCGGGCCCCTACGAGCAGGCCAAGGAGCGCGGCGTCAAGCTGATCGGCGCGACCGCCCACTACGTCACGCCGGAGCTCGACGCCGGGCCGATCATCGAACAGGATGTCGTCCGCGTCACCCACGCCGACACCGTCGAGCGGCTGACCCGGTCCGGGGCCGATATCGAGCGAGCGGTGTTCTCCCGAGCCGTTCAGTGGCACTGCCAGGATCGGGTGCTGCGCCACGGCAACTCGACGATCGTGTTCTGATGACGCTCGTGATCGATGGCAAGGCCGTCAGCGGCGAGGTCCGAGCGGCGGTGGCGGCCGATGTCGCCGAGCGCGTCCGCCGGGTCGGGTCGGCCCCGGGGCTGGCCACGATCCTGGTGGGCGACGATCCCGCGTCGGCGATCTACGTCGCCGCCAAGCGTCGGGCGTGCGCCGAGGCCGGCATCGAGAGCTTTCATCACGAGCTGCGCGGCGATGTGTCCCAGCGCGAGGTGTTGGAACTGATCGACCGCCTCAACTCAGACGTCGCGGTGAACGGCATCCTGTGTCAGCTGCCGCTGCCGGCACACCTGGACGCCGACCAGATCATCAACCGGATCAGCCCCGACAAGGATGTCGACGGTCTCACCGTCGTCAGCGCCGGCCGCCTGGCCTCCGGCATGTCGGGCCTGCGACCGTGCACGCCCGAGGGGGTCATGCTCCTCCTCCGGTACGCCGAGGTGCCGCTCGCCGGCGCCCGCGCGGCCGTGATCGGCCGGTCAAACCTGTTCGGCAAGCCGATGGTTCAGCTGCTGCTCGGCGCCGATGCCACCGTCACGATCTGTCACCGGGCCACTGACGATCCCGC
This sequence comes from uncultured Acetobacteraceae bacterium, assembly GCA_964658375.1. GTDB lineage: Bacteria > Actinomycetota > Thermoleophilia > Solirubrobacterales > Solirubrobacteraceae > Palsa-465. The sequence continues at coordinate 13,634 of CAZZYU010000007.1, forward strand.
CGCGGTCTGCGCGGGCGCTGACGTGGTGATCGCCGCGGTCGGCTCTCCCGGGCTCGTCCGACGAGACTGGGTCAAGCCGGGGGCCGCTGTCATCGACGTCGGCATCAATCGCACCGCCGACGGTCTCACCGGAGACGTCGCCTTTGACGAGGTCGCGCCGCGGGCGTCGGTGATCACCCCGGTGCCCGGCGGCGTCGGGCCGATGACGATCGCCTGCCTGCTGCGCAACACGCTGACCGCCGCCGAGCGAGCCCGGCCGGCCCCGGTGGCGGCGATGACCGCCGGTGGCCGCTAGGCCGCTAGGGCCGCTTGAGCGTCATGCGCAGGTAGCGCGACGTCGCCTCCGCCCGGTTGGCGGCATTGAGCTTGCGCAGGATGTTCTTGACGTGGAACTTGACGGTCCCGGTCGCCAGGACGAGGTCACGGGCGATCGCCGCGTTGGTATCACCACGGACCATCAGCTCCAGGACCTCGATCTCCCGACGGGTGAGCAGGTCGCGCAGGGCGGTCTGCCCGCTCTCGGCCGCACCGCGCGACGGCGAATGCGGCGCCCCGACCTCCTCCTCCAACGAGACGAGCCGGTCCTCCAGCTCACCGGTGCGAGCGTCGGCCCAGGCGGCGACCTGACGCATCTCCTGTCGCTGGACGTGCAGGCGCATGCGGAGCACCGCACGCTCGTAGACCAGCGCGAAGGCGAGCGCGAACGCGCCGAGCGCCTCCGCGTCCGCCGCGGAGAGCTCCCGCCCCGAGACGCCACAGTCGCCGTGAAGAAAGCCGATGACCCGGTGGTCCAGGGCGATCGGCGAGACGACGCAGTCACCCCAGCCGAGGCTCTCGGCAAATGCGTGCTGTCCGCTGGAGCCGGCCGCCGCGATCCGGACGAGCTGGGGACGACGGCGGCGCATGATCTCGCCTTCGAGCAGCGGGTACTCCAGCCGGACCCGATGCTGTCGCAGGTCGGTGGGCATGTCGCTCTCCCCGTGGCCCGCGGGGGCATACAGCGCTTCGGCCACCAGCTCGCCGCTGCGCACGCTCGTCAGCAGCACGCGATCGAGCTGCAGGCTCTCGGCCGCCAATCGTGGAGCGTGATTGCGCAGCTCACTCGGCGGGCCCAGCTCGCTGAGCACGACGAGAATCGCCGCGACGTCCAATGCGCGCGCCACCGGCGGCGCGGTGATGGTCTCCGGGCTCATCGAGACTCCCAGGGCAGTGAGAGCTCGCCACCGGCGCCGGTGTCGTGACGCAGCGCCAGCAGGTAGCAGACCAGCGCATCGTGGTCACCGACCCCCAGCAGGTAGCCGTCGCTGCTGTCCTGCACCTTGCGGAGGTGATCGAGATGCTCGGTGTAGCTGCTCGGCAGATCCTGCAGCTCCCACGCGACGACCTCGCCGGTCAATCCCGCCTCGGCGAGTCGTGCGACCGTGCGCTCGCGCGACAGCAGTGACGTGAGCGCGAGCAGCGCGTGACCCTCGGCGGCGAGGGCGCGCGGCAGCTTGGCGATCATCTGATCGACCAGTCCCCGGCCCCAGTAGTCGGTCGGCCGGTGCGAGGACAGCTGTGACAGCGGGTCGATCGGCGTCTGGGGCAGGCATCCGACGATCAGCTCATAGCGCTCCTCGGGCACCCACGGGTACAGGTCGCCGACCTCGACTGACACCCGGTCGGCGACGCCGTTCTCAAACGCACTCTCCAGCGTGTCGGTGATCGCGCGCTCGTCGACGTCGATGGCATGAACGTGAGCTGCGCCGTTGAGCGCCAGCTGCACGGTCTGCAGACCGGTGCCACTTCCCATGTCCAGGCAGCGCTGGTGGGCCCCGAGCTGCTCCTCGAACAGATACCGCCACATGAGAAAGCTGCCGGGAATGACCACATCGCGGTCGCGCGGGTGGCGCAGGCGCGGGAACTCGAGCGGAAACAGCCGGCGCCCGCGGCGGGTGCGCCAGGTCGGCGCGTCGCGCTCGGGCGGCGCGGAGTCGATCCCGGTGACGGGGACCTCCTCGTGGCGCTGGCGGCCACGGACCGTGCCGGCCAGCGCCTCACGGGCGGCGATGATGTGCTCAGGACGAGTGCCGCAGCAGCCGCCGATGATCTGGGCCCCCTCCGCTCGCCAGCGCAGTGCCATCTCGGCGTACTCGGCGCCCCCGATCTCGGTCTCCGATCGCCAGCCGGCGGTCGTGTAGTAGCCGAGGTTGGGGTACACCCCGAGGGTCAGGTCGGTGAAATCGCGCAGGTAGGAGACAACGCCGTCGACATGATCGGGGGGGATGCAGTTGACGAGCAGCGCCGAGACGCCCATCTCCTCAAAGCGCCGGGCCGAGCGGCCGAAGGCGTCACCTTCCGGCCCGCCCCAGTGTTGACCGTAGACGCCGCACAGGCCATGCCGGCATCGGCGAAACGACAACCAGAGCGGGACCGAGGTCTCCAGCAGCGTGTCGACGACGTCGTAGATCGAGGGATGCAGAACCGACAGCGTCTCGAGCAGGATCAGGTCCGGGGGATCATCGGAGAGCGCGCGCATCAGCAACGTCACCGCCTCGCGACTGTCGCCGCTGTCCAGATCGCCGTTGAGCGTGAGGGCGACCGCGCAGCTCTGGCTCCCGTCGGGCGCCGTGGCGGCCTCGCGGGCCAGGCGCACGCCGCGGCGGGCCACCTCCATCCAGTGCACGGGCTCACCGTGGGACGGGTTGATGTACCCGTCCCCGCCGAGCAGGGTCGGCAGCGCCCAGGTATTGGTGGAGATGACGTCAGCGCCGGCATCCGCGTAGCTGCGGTGCACGTCGCGGACCTCCTCGGGTGAGGACGCGAGCGCCTCGATCCCCCACAGCCGCTCGTTGTCCTGGCCGTGGCGGTGGGGCAGCTGCGTGGCGATCCCGCCGTCCAGGATCACGCACCGCTGACGCGCCAGAGCGTCCTCGACGGCTCGGTACCCTCCCTCGGCCTGCAACATCACGGTCCTCTCCTCGTTCTTCGCCACATCTTCCAAGGTTAGGGAGGGGCGCGCGCCTCCCGTCCGGCCAGGTTTGCCATCCCCCTCGAGTCGGTTGCGGCGCCCGGGTCCTACCCCTCCTGCGAGGCCGGTGTCGCGACCGGAGGCGGTGGCGTCGATGCCGCCTCCTGGCGTGCGCCCTGGAGCACGCGCTGCAACAGGGCGATCAGCGTCGTGCGCTCGTCGGGGCTCAACGGGTCAAGCAGGGCCTCGCCCACCGCGTCCACCGCCGGGATCGTGTGGGTGAGCAGCGCGGTCGCCGAGGGGGTGACCCGCAGCACGTATCGGCGGGCGTCGTTTGCGTCCCGGCGCCGCTGCAGGAACCCCTTGTCCGACAGGCGACGGCAGACGTCGGCCAGGGTGGAGGTGTCGATCGAGAGCGACGCGCCGAGCGTGCGCTGGTCGATCTCCGGCCGTTGGGCCAGTGACGCCAGGACGGCGAACTGCACGGACGTCAGGTCGGTCTGCACCCGTTCGGCCCACAGGGTCTGATGCAGCTGCTGCGCCCGGCGAATCAGGTGACCCGGGGCGCGGGTGATGTCGTAGTCCTCGGCCGCCATCAGCTGCCGTCCGAGTGATCGCCGGCGATGAGGATCTCGCTCCAGGTCAATCGCAGAGCAGGTCGGCCCAGCTCTGGGCGAGGAGCTCGAGCGTCGGCTCGCGCTTGAGGTCCCAGCCGCGCCGCATCCAGCGCCGCGACAGGTACTCCAGCTGCGAGAAGGCCAGCACGCCCCGGATGTGTCGGGTCGACGGATCAAATCGCCCGGCGAGGGTCAGTCCCCGCTCGATGTCGTAGGCGGCGCTCTCCATCCAGTCGTCGACGATCGCCCGGATCTCTGGATCGATCGCCGCCGCCTCATAGGCTGCGTTGACGTAGGGGCGCATCACCTTCCACAGTCCGGAGGTCGCCCGCAGGTAGTCGGCGATCTCGTCGTGGCGGCCGTTGCGCACGACCTCCACGAGCTCGCTGGAGGTCCAGCTGTGCTCGGGCTCGTCACCGCTCTGCAGCTCGGCATAGACCTCTTCCAGCAGCGCGCGCATCAGCTCGGTCCGCGAGGCGAAGTGCAGGTAGAAGGTCGTCCGCGTCGCGCCGGCGGCGCGCACGATGTCGTCGATCGTCGTCGCCGCGTAGCCCTTGTTCTCAAAGCACTTCAGCGACGTCTTCAACAGAAGCTGACGCGTCATCTCCTTCTGCGCGTCGCGGAGGTTCGCCATCGGGCGTGGACTGTAGCGGCCGGGGTCGCCGGGGTTTTTCAGTCAGGCAGTCCGGGCCGTCACGGTGACGCGCTCGCTCACGCGGGACTGCCGGCGAGGGCGCGCAGCACGTTCTTGTTGTGACACAGCCGGTTGTCGGGGTCCCAGGCCCGTTTGAGTGCCACGATGCGCTCCCATTTCTCCGGCGAGCCGTACACATTCTGCAGCCACTCGCTGCCGCGATCGGCCGTCAGGTTGACATACCCGTTCCTCGCCGCGTGGGGGGCCAGGGCGGTCACCGTGTCATCGACCCAGCCGACGTACTCGTCGTCGGACTCCGGGGAATCCCACTGGGCGACGACCTCGTGCAGCCACGCCGCGTCGGTCCGCGAGAACGCCGTCGAGTCCTCGTCGAAATCGCCGAGGGCCCCGCCGAGCATCGGGCAGGTGATCAGGCAGCTCGGCGCCGGGCTCATCGGCGCGGGGGACGCCCCCACGCGCTCCAGCGCGACGCGCGCGAAGCCAGCGGTCATCGCCGGCAGGTATCCACCCCCGCTGTGCTGTCGGCGTCCCGGAGGCGCCTGCTTGTCGACGAGCGCGTTGGCCTCGAGCCAGGTGGAGGGCCTCACCATGTTCAGGAACGGGTCGGCCAGCGTCCTGACCTCGCGGATCGCCGCCTCGTAGTCGTCCAGCGGTCCCGTGTACACGACGAGCGCGAGCACCACCGGGCTTGCGATCAGCGACTCGGGGAGCCCCGGGAGCGGCGGCGCCGGCATCAGCACCGGCGTGATCGACAACGCGCGGGGGCTCCGGGACATCGCCTCGTCGATGCCCGCGAGCAGGGTGACCGCATCCTCGCCCACGTAGAACATCTCGCCGCTGACCACGTCGGGGCCGACCTTGTGGCCCTGGTAGGTGAACGAGGTGGCGATCGCCAGGTTGTGGCCGGCGCCGCGCAGCCCCCAGAACAGATCGGCGTTCTCCTCGGCGGAGGCCGTGAGCGTGCGTCCGTCCATCGTCACCACGTCGACCGACAGCAGGTTGTCGACCGTCGCCCCGAAGCGACGCGTGAGGTGGCCGATCCCGCCGCCGAGCGTCAGCCCGGCGGCGCCGGTCTCGGTGACCGTCCCCGCGGGCACGGCATACCCGTGCGCCTGGGTCGCGGCGTCCAGCTCGCCGAGCAGGACCCCGGCCTGGATCGTGGTGCGCCCGGTGGCGGGATCGACGGAGATCCGCTTCATCCTCGAGGTGTCAATCACGAACGCCTCGTGGGGCATCGCCGAGCAGTCGATCCCGTGGCCCCCGCTGTGCACCGCGACCGACACGTCCTGGCGGATCGCCCAGTCGACGGCGATCACGACGTCGTCAGGATCCAGCGGCTGCACGATCAGCGCGGGCAGGCTGTCCTCCCGGCGGGTGTTCCACAACCGCTTGGCCTCGGCGTAGCCGTCGTCTCCGCGGCGGTAGCGCGGACCCTTGAAGGCGTCGGGGAAGTCGGCGAAAGCTCGGCGGGACGCGAGGTCGGTCATTGCGGTCCTCTCCTCCAGGGAACACAGTGCGTTCACTGAGCATACAGGGCGATCGAGAAAACTGTTTGTATACGGATCAATTTTTTGCCATGCTTTCGGAGTCGATGCCTGGCGCATCGTGAGAGTGAGGAGAGTGATGGACCGTTCCGCAGGCTGTATCCGCAGTGGAGTGACGCGATGACCCAGGCGCTGCAGCTCGCGCTGCTCGGGCTCGGCACGGCCGGCGTCTACGTGATCCTGGCGCAGGGCCTGATCGTGATCTTCCGCGGCTCGGGGATCCTCAACCTGGCGCACGCCGGCTACGCGCTGATCGCGGCCTACGTCTTCAACGGGCTGCATGTGACCCGGGGATGGGGTACCGCGCCGGCGTTCATCGCCTCGGTGGCGATCGTCGCCCTCGTCGGCCTGGCGACCGACCAGCTGGTCATGCGTCGCCTGCGCGGAGCCTCGGCGCTGGCGCGCCTGATCGCCACCCTGGGGATCCTGCTCATCCTCCAGGCGCTGGCGATGATCATCTGGGGCCAGAACCTGATCATCGTCGGACCGCTGCTGCCTCAGAGTCCCGTCTCGATCCTCGGAACGACGGTCACCTCCGCGCAGTTGTGGCTGCTGGCCATCGCCGTCGCCACCACGACCGTCCTGGGCTTCGTGTGGCACCGGACGCGGATTGGCTGGGTGACGACAGCGGTCGCCGAGAACCAGGAGAGCGCCGCCGCCCAGGGCTGGTCGCCCGAGCTGGTGTCGGCCGCCACGTGGACGTTCGGCGCGGGCCTGGCGGCCGTGGCGGGGATCCTGGTGGCGCCGATCACCGAGCTGAGCGTGCTCAGCATCTCGGCCCTGATCACCTACACGCTGGCCGCGGCGCTGCTCGGTGGCTTTCGCTCGTTCGGTCTCACCCTCCTCGGCGGGCTCGTGGTGGGAGTCGCGCAAGCCGAGGTCGGCAACTACGTTCACGTGACCGGCGCGGGCGACGCCGTCCCGTTCCTGATCATCGTCATCGTCCTGGTCCTCCGCGGTTCGTCGCTGCCGCTGCGGGGCCACATCTTCGACCGGCTGCCCAACGTCGGCACCGGCCGGGTCAGACCGGGGGTCGCGCTGGTCGGCGTGGCGATCCCGGTCGTGCTCTCCCTGGTCGTCACCTCCGACAACTGGCTGGGCGTCCTCACCAACACGTTCGCCGCGGCGATCGTCTTCTTGTCGGTGGTCGTGCTCGTCGGCTACGCCGGGCAGTTGTCGCTGGCGCAGTACGCGCTGGCCGGCATCGGCGCGCTGATCACCGCGCGTCTTGTCGCCGCCCAGTCGTGGCCGTTCGTGCCGGCGGCAGTCGCCGGTGTCGTCGGCACCGTCGTCGTCGGCCTGCTGTTCGCCCTGCCCGCCCTGCGCACGCGCGGCGTGAACCTCGCGATCGTGACCTTCGGCCTCGGCGTGGCGACGACGTCGGTCATCTTCGAGAACGGGTCCTACACCGGTGGTCTGTCGGGGACGACGGTGGGCAGCATCAGCCTGTTCGGCTTCAGCCTCGATCCGTCGCTTCACCCCGGCCGATACGTCGCCTTCTGCGGGATCCTGCTCGTCGTCAGCATGATCGTCGCCGCCAACCTGCGCCGCGGGCCTGAGGGACGGCGGTTGCTCGCACTTCGCTCCAACGAGCGGGCCGCCTCGGCCGCGGGCGTCAGCGTGTTCGCCGCCAAGATGAGCGCCTTCGCGATCGCCGGCGGGATCGCCGGACTCGGCGGAATCGCGTTGGGCTTTCAGTCCAACACCGTCACGTTCTCGCAGTTCTCCTTCAGCGCCTCGATCTCGGCGATCGCCCAGACCGTCATCGGCGGCATCGGGTTCGTGCTCGGTCCGCTGTTCGGGGCGGTGCTGACGCCGAACTCGGTCTCGAGCGTGCTGGTCGACCACTGGGCGAGCATCGACGAGTGGATTCCCCTGATCGCCGGCGTCGGCGTGATCGGGACGCTGATCGCCGGTCAGGACGGAGCGATCGGGCAGATGTCCAAGGCGCTGGGCCGACGGGTCAGCGGACGCCTGCGCCGTCCGGAGGAGCCGTATGAGCTCGGCGCCGCGCAGGCGGTCCGGGTCGCCGGTTCGCCGTTGACGGTCTCTGACCTCAGCGTCCGGTACGGCACCGTCGCCGCCGTCCAGGGGGTGTCGCTGGAGGTCGCGCCGGGCGAGGTCGTGGGCGTGATCGGACCCAACGGCGCCGGCAAGACGACGCTGATGGACGCGATCACGGGATTCACCCGCTGCTCGGGCGACGTGCTGCTCGCCGGCCGGTCGATCACCGGCCTCTCGCCACACGCGCGGGCGCGCGGTGGCGTGTCGCGGTCGTTTCAATCGTTGGAGCTGTTTGACGAGATGACGGTCCTGGAGAACCTCCTGGTCGCCAGCGAATCGCGGGCGACGCCGTGGGCGGCGGCGGCGAGCCTCGTCTGGCCCGTCAAGCCGTCACTCAGCCCGGCGGCGCTCGCCGCGGTCCGGGAGTTCGACCTCGCCGACTGCCTGGCCCGCAGGCCGGCCGATCTCTCCTACGGACAGCGACGCCTCGTGGGGATCGCCCGGGCGCTGGCCGCCGAGCCGTCGGTGCTGCTCCTCGACGAGCCGGTCGCGGGGCTTGACTCGGCGGAGTCCGCGGAGTTCGCGCGGCTGGTTCGCCGCGTGGCGGACGAGTGGGGGATGGGCGTCCTGGTCATCGAGCACGACATGTCGTTCGTGATGAGCCTCTGTGACCGCATCGTCGTCCTGGACTTCGGGCGCACGATCGCCGCCGGCACCCCCGACGAGGTGCGGTATGACCCGGCCGCCGTGGCGGCCTATCTGGGCACCTCCGAGAGCCCCGATGAGCCTGAGCCGACACCGCCGACACCGCCCGCAACTCCGGTTGCTCCAGCACCCCCGGCCGCCTCCAGCGAGTCGGCGCCGTCGAAGGCGATGCGATGACCGCGGTCCTGGCAGCGCGTGGTCTGTGCGCCGGCTACGGGGCGATCCGGGTCGTGCACGACCTCGACTTCGAGGTCGCGCCCGGTGAGGTGCTGGCGATCCTCGGTCCCAACGGAGCCGGGAAGACGACGACGCTGCGCACGCTGGCCGGCTCGCTGCCACCGCTCGACGGTCAGGTGGAGATCGACGGCTCGGCGACCCGGGCGCCCCTGCACCGGCGCGCGCGCCAGGGCCTGGGATTCGTCACCGAGGAGCGCTCGGTCTTCTCCACCCTGACCACCCGCCAGAACCTGCAGGTGGGACGCGGTTGCGATCCCGCCAAGACCGTGAAGATGTTTCCGGAGCTCGAGCCGCTGCTCGGTCGCCGGGCCGGGCTGCTGTCGGGCGGTGAGCAGCAGATGGTCACCCTCGGTCGGGCCCTCGCGCGGCCGTTGAAGGTGCTGCTCGCCGATGAGCTGTCGCTGGGGCTCGCTCACAAGGTGGTCGATCGTCTGCTGCTGGCGGTCCGCCAGGCCGCCGACGAGGGTCTGGCGGTCGTCCTGGTCGAGCAGCACGTGGCCCGCGTCCTGAAGATCGCCGACCGCGCGATCGTCCTGCGTCAGGGCAGGGTCGAGATCGAGGGCACCGCGGCGGAGGTTGGTGCCCGTCTCACCGACATCGAGGAGCTGTATCTCGCGCGCGACACCGCGTCGAGCTGACCGGCGAAGACGGGCCGATTGTGAGTGGCTCGTCGTCACGTCCGGGCATTCCCCGAGCCGTGCCAGGCGCGGGTGTCGAGGTCTTGGTGGCGCCGGCGTTCCGCGATAGTATCTGCGCGCTTCGAGCTCCGGGACCACGGGGGCGGGCGTCGAGAGATGGGTGGCACCACGCAGGCCGAGTCTGGTTTTCACGCGCGGCTGGGGATTCCGGCGGCGATCTTCGACGGCGAGTCACTGGACCTCGCCGACCTCGTCCTGCTCGGATTGCACCTGGGCGCATGGACCGAGTTTGAGCAGTGGGTGCGGCGCGGCCTCGCGCTGTCACAGCTGGACCACGCACCCGTCCCGGCCGAGCAGGTCAAGCGCCGGGCGACCGAGATCCGGTACGCGCTGGGCCTGGTCAGCGCCGCCGACTTCACCGCGTGGCTCAGCGCCCGTGACCTCACGGTGTCAGACCTGTCGGGGGTGATCGAGCGAGCCCTGCTGGTCGAACGTGAGGGCGACCGCGAGCTGGCGGGCAGGGTGCCCGACGCGGGCCCGGTGCTGTGGGCGGAAGCCACCTACAAGGGCACGCTGCGCACCCTCGCGCGCTCGGCTGCCGATCGGCTGGCCGCGAGCTTCCGTGTCGACCCCGGCGAGCTCGCCCCGCCCGACTCCGAGCGCGTCCGCGCGCTCGTCGCCCAGGCCCGGGAGCTCCAGGCGGCCGGACTGGCGCGATACTCGGAGACCGAGCTGGGCGAGCGAGTCGCGCGGCTGCTCACGCTCGACGCCGCACGGACCAGGCTTCGCGAGCAGGTCGCCGGGGACCGCGCCCTCGCACGGTGCCTTGCCTCGCATGTGCTCGACTGGCTCCAGGTCGGCGGCCGGGAGCTGACCGTCGGCTCGGAGGGCGCTGCGCGGGAGGCGCGGATGCTCCTGACCGAGGACGGCCTCGCGCCGGCCGACGCCGCCGAGCGGGCGCACGCCGACATCCGCGAGCGCCGGTTGACCCTTGACCGTGCACCGGCCGCCGCCGGCGAGCTGCTCGTCGCCGCCGCGCCCGGCGAGGTCGTCGGTCCCTGGCTCGAAGGCGACCGCTGGCGGGTGATGCTGGTCACCGACAAGTCGCCGCCGGCGCTCGATCACCCTGAGCTGCGCGAGCGCGCCGCCCGGGAGCTGTTACGCGACGCGCTGGACCGAACCCTCGCCGGCCGGGTCACATGGCCGACGGCGTTATGACCGCCGCGGCCGACCGCTCGCTGCTCGCCGACGTCTCGATCCTGCGCGGACTGCCGGCTGAGGTTCGAGACCTGGCCGAGCGTTCGTTCGTCCCGGTCTCGCTCGCCTTCGGGGAGACCGTCGTGCAACAGGGTGACCCCCCCGACGCCCTCTATGTCATCGCGGAAGGCACCGCGCGGGTGCTCACGGTCGGCGAGGACGGCCAGGAGGTGTCGCTCAACGTGCTCAGACCCGGCGACGCGTTCGGCGAGGTGGCGCTGCTGGAGGGAACGTCGCGGACCGCCACCGTCCGAGCGTCGAGCGACCTCGTGGTGCTGCGACTCGACCGGGGAGTGTTCCTCGCGCTCGCCGACACCTACGACTCGGTCGCCCAGGCGGCGCGCGCAAGCGCGCACACACGCCGGATCAACGACTTTCTCCGAGTGCACTCCGCGTTCGCCATCCTCCCGCGCGACGCGACACTCGGCCTGCTGGACCAGCTCGTCGTCGTCGAGCTCTCCGATGGCGAGGCCGCGGTGACCGAGGGTGAGACAGCGGACGCGCTGTACCTCATCCAGGACGGCCGGCTCGGAGTGTGGATCGGCGAGGACCGCGTGCGGACCCTGCACGCCGGCGAGTTCCTGGGCGAGCTCGCCCTGCTGCGCAAGGTGCCTCGCACTGCCACCGTCCGCGCCGAGGGTCCCGTCACCCTGCTGCGCCTGGGCGAGGAGCACTTCGACCAGCTGATCGCCACGCAGCCGGCCTTCGCCAAGCGCGTGGCGGAGCGGATCGCGCTGTATGACGCGCGCGACCGTGGGCTGGCCCGGCCCGAGCCCGAGCTGGTGCCGGAGGACGTCTTCGACGCGCTTGACCCAGGGCTTGCCGTCACCGAGAGCGGCGAGGAACAGGAGGCGGGGGCCGATGCCGGCGGCCAGCGCAGGCGTGGGGTCCGGCGCCGCTTCCCGTTCGTTCGACAGATCGACGAGATGGATTGCGGCGCGGCCTGCACGGCGATGCTGTGCCGCTTCTTCGGCCACGACGTCTCGCCCACCGCGATCCGGTTCGCGCTCGGCACCGACACGGAGGGCACGAGCCTGCGGGGCATCGTGCGGGGCGGCACCGAGCTCGGACTCGAGGTCCGGGCGATCAAGTCCTCGGCAGATCGCCTCGACCAGCTCCCGCTCCCCGCCGTCATCCACTGGGACGCCAACCACTGGATCATCGTCTACCGCGTCGACGGCGACCGGGTCCGCGTGGCCGACCCCGCTCGGGGCCTGCGCACGCTGGCCCGCGCGGAGGTGGCCGAGAAATGGACGGGCTTTGCGGCCCTGGCCCGGCCCACCGAACGGCTCGCCGACGCGCCGCGCGCCGGGATGAACCTCGGCTGGCTGCTTCCCTTCGCGCGTCCTCACGCCCGCCGGCTGCAGCTCGCGCTCGTGCTGGCCCTGATCGCGGCCGGACTGCAGATGCTGCTGCCGGTGTTCTCCAAGGTGATCATCGACAAGGCCGTCACTCACCACCGCGAGGGGCTGCTCGACCTGCTCATGCTCGGGATGCTCGGCGTGCTGGCGATCTCGGTCGGCGTGACCATCGTGCAGCGCGTGCTCGTGGCCCGGGTGGCGGCCGCGCTGGACGCCGACACGCTCGATTTCATGTCGATGCGGCTGCTGAGCCTGCCGATGCGGTACTTCGAGGCGCGCCGGACGGGCGACATCGAGCGGCGGCTGAGCGGGTTGCAGCAGATCCGCTCGGTGCTCATCCAGAACGGGGTGATGGCGGTGACCGCGATCACCCAGCTGGTCGTCGCCGTGGTGATCATGCTGATCTACTCGTGGGTGCTCGCGCTCATCTATCTTGCCTGCGCGCCGCTCTACGTATCGCTGATGCGCTTCTCCAGCCAGCGGATCCGGCCGATGTTCGACGCGGTCGAGGCGGGCCACGGCCGCTACCAGTCGCGGCAGATCGACGCCATCCGCGGCATCGCAACGGTCAAGACGATGGGGGCCGAGGACGGACTGCGGCGGCGGATGCGCACCGAGTTCGGTGAGCTGCGCGACAAGCTGTTCCGCGCCGACCTCGTGTCGATGGTCTACGAGGGCCTGACCAACGTCGTCACCTTTCTCATCTACGCGATCTTCCTGTTCTTCGGCGCGCTCGAGGTCATCCATCACAACCTCACGATCGGCGGGCTGGTGGCGTTCAACGCGCTCGTGTTGCTCGCCAACGGGCCGCTGCTCGAGCTGCTCGCGATGTGGGACCGGCTCCAGTTCGTCGCCGTCCTCATGGGCCGCCTGCAGGACGTCGTCGACCAGGAGCCAGAACAGGCCCAGGACACGGGGCTGGCGAGCCAGGCGCGGCTGGAGGGCCACGTGCGGCTGCGGCGGGTGGGCTTTGCCTACCCCAAGGCCGACGACAAGCCGATCCTGCGCGACATCTCGCTCGACGTGCCGCCGGGCACCACGGTGGCGCTCGTCGGGCGTTCGGGATCGGGCAAGTCGACGCTGGTCAAGTGCCTGGCGGGGCTGCTGCTGCCGACGAGCGGCGCGATCGAGTTCGACGGGGTCGATCTGCGCGAACTGGACTTCACCCAGCTGCGGCGACGGATCGGATTCGTGCTGCAGGACTCCTACCTGTTCGACGACACGATCGAGCGAAACATCGCCTTCGGCGAGGAGGAGGCCGACCCGGTTCAGGTACGCCGTGCCGCCGAGCTCGCCAACGCCATGGAGTTCATCGAAGGGCTGCCGCTGCGCTACCAGACGCGGATCGGGGAGTCGGGGATGCAGCTCTCGGGCGGTCAGGCGCAGCGGATCGCGATCGCCCGGGCGCTGTACCGCGAGCCGCCGATCCTCATCTTCGACGAGGCGACGAGCGCGCTGGACACCGAGGCCGAGCGGGCGGTCAAGAGCAACATGGACCGCCTGTTGGAGGGCCGCACGGCGTTTGTCATCGCCCATCGCCTGTCGACGATCCGCGACGCCGACATCATCTGCGTGCTTGAACAGGGCCGCATCGTCGAGCAGGGCAGCCATGAGGAGCTGATGGCGCGCCAGGGGCTGTATGCCTACCTGCAGGCCCAGCAGCTGGAGGGATGAAGGCCGGCCTGTCGGTCGCGCGGATGCCGCTGCTGGCGGTCGACGTGCTTGAGCGGGTATGGGGGCCCGGCGTCGACCCGCGGCTGCTGGACGGACCCGACGACGTCCTGGACGCGGCCCTGGAGGCAGACCGCGTGCGCGCCCGTGCCGTGCTCCGGACGTTGACCGAGGACCCGGAGATCGGACGGGCCCTCCAGGACGCGACCGCGGACCTCGGCGAGGGATTGCGCCGCTGGCGAGACGATCCCGCCTCTCGCCGCGGCCGTTCGGCCGAGCGATCGCTCATCCGCTATGTGACGCGGATGTGCATGCGGCCGGCGCTGTTCGGCACGCTGGGCAGCTACGCGCTCGCCGAGATCGGGGGCGAGCGCGCCGCACTGACGCTTGCCGGGCGCAGCAGCCTTGCGGTCCGCACCCAGCCGGATCCGGCGGCGCTCGCCGCCGTGCTGGCGAGCGCCGCAGAGGCGGCGTCCGGGAGCGACGACCTCATCGTCCAACGCGACCCCGGCCTGTACTTCGCCGCGGGAGGGCTGCGCCTCGGCGCGCCCCGTCGCGGCGGTGGGCCGAGCGCTGGGCGCAGCCTCATCACCCTGCGGGTGAGCCCGGCGGTGCGGGCCGTCGTGGATGCCGCCGCCCGCCCGACGCGGATCGGCGATCTGGTCGCGCGGGCCGAGCGCCACGAGCCCCGCGGGCGCGATGTCGTCCAGAGGCTGCTGGCCACCGGGGCGCTTGCCGCCGGCACTCAGCCGACGACCGGAGCGGGCGCATCCGCCCAGGCGCTCCGCGCGCTCGCCGACATCCCCGGTGCCGCGGCGGCGCGCGATGCCCTCGCGGCGGCGTGTGCCGCGCTGGCGGGCGAGCGGGAGGACCGACGCGTCATCGCGGCGGAGTCGCTCAGGCGGGCCGGGGCACCGGACGCGGTGGCCCGGAGGATTCACGTCAACAGCGTCAGACCGGCCGAGATCCGGCTTCCCTCGGTGGTCGAACGGGTGCTGCGCCAGTCCGTCGACCTGCTCGCCTCGGTGGCCCCCGCGCGCGAGAACCCCGCCCTGGTCCGGTTCCGCGAGCGGTTCGAGGCTCGGTACGGGACCCGTCCGGTGCCGCTGCTCGAGGCCGTCGACCCGGATTGCGGGATCGGTCTGCAGGACGGCGGGGTCGCTGCGCCGGGCGCAGCCGCGGCCGTCCACTTCGAGCTGATCGAGCGGGGCCGTGCCACCGGGGCGGTCGAGTTGACCGATGCCGACGTGGCGGCCCTGCGCGCCGTCGGCGAGGGCCGCCCGCCGGCCGATGCGTACGGAGTCGTGTTCGGCCTGCGCGCCCGGGACCCGGCGGCGCTGGAGCGGGGCGAGTTCGCCGTCGTCGAGCCCGAGCTCACCGGTCCGTCGGGCGCCCGGCTCCTCGGTCGGCTCGGCGACGGCGATCCGGATCTCGCCGACGGCCTGCGCGCGCACGTGCGTGCGGAGGAGGCGTTGCGCCCCGACGCCGTGTTCGCCGAGCTCGCGTGCTCGCCGGACACCGATTGGGGACTCGCGGTGAGCTACCGGCCGGTCCTGCGCGAGTGGGAGGTCGAATGCGGGGGCCGCTCCGGCGCCGCGTCAGACCGCGTCCTGGAGGTGGCGGATCTGATGCTCGCCTTCGAGGGGGAGCTCGTCGTACGGTCGCGCACACTCGGGCGACGGGTGTTCGTGCGCTCCTCGACGGCGGTGAACCCCCGATGGATGTCGTTGCCCGCCGTCCGACTGCTGCGCGCGCTCGAGGCGCAGGGACGCGCGGCCGGGCTGAAGTGGAGCTGGGCCGGTGCCGAGGTCGCGCCCGTGCTCCCGCGGGTCACCCGGGGGAGGATCGTCCTCGCGCGGCGCCGGTGGAACCTTGCGCCCGAGGGCCTTGAGGCACACCGCGGACGCTGCGACGCGGACGCTGTGCGTGCGGTGTCGGCGTGGCGCAGGCGGCATGGCGTTCCCGTCCGCGTGGCCGTGATCGGCGTCAAGGGCGAGCTTGCGGTCAACCTCTCCGGCGCCATCGGCATCGAGGCGTTCCTCGCGGCCGTGCACGGAGCCGACCGGATTCGTCTCGTCGAGGCGGCCACGGCGGCCGACAGCCCGCTGACGGGCCCGGACGGCAGCTACGCGCACGAGTTCATCGTCACCTATGTGCGCGACGCCTCGCCCGAGCCGGCGCCGACGGACGTCAGCGAGGAGCCGGCGGCCGGCCGGCCGCTGGACAGCGCGGGCCGACTCCCGCTGGCTGCGCGTCGATTCGCTCCCGGCTCGGAGTGGCTGTACGCGAAGCTCTACGGCTCCCGGACGACCGCCGACGCCGTTCTCGCAGGGCTCATCGGCGCGCTGGACCTGACCGAGACCGAGACCTGGTTCTTCATTCGCTACGCCGACCCCGAGCCGCACCTGCGCCTCCGGATCCGGGGCGAGCCGCGACGTCTATGGGCGCAGCTGCTGCCCAGGCTCCACGAGGCGACGGCGCCGGCGCTGGACGACGGCCGGCTGTACCGGGTGGTGCTCGACACCTACGAGCGCGAGGTCGAGCGTTTCGGGGGGCTGGCGGGCGTCGAGCTGATGGAGCGCGCGGCTCACGCCGACTCGGTGGCGTGGCTGAGGCTGCGGCGCGGTGGGCGCAGCCGCCAGGTGTGCGCGGTCGCGAGCGTCGGGGCGCTGCTCGCCGACGCCGGACTGACGCTCGACGAGCGTGAGTCGCTGTGCCGCGCGATGGTCGGGAAGCTGAACGCCTCGGGGCGCTCCGTCGCGGGGCTGATGGCGGCCCGCGAGCGGGCGGGACGGGCCGCGGTGCAGGACATCCTCGCTGCCGTCGAGCCCCTGCGTCCCGCGTATGGGTCAGAGGCCGAGGCCGACGCCGACGCCGTGGTCGCGGCGCTGCGTCGGCGCTCAGCCGTGCTCGCGCCGCTGGTGGCCGGGATCGACGGTCTCGGCCTGGACCGTTCGACGCGGACCGTCGTCTCCATCCTCGCCCACCTGCAGGCCAACCGCGTGCTGCGGGAGTCCGGGGCGGATGACGAGCTCGCCGTGTTCGACGCCCTCGCTCGGGCCTACCGCGCGCAGCGTGCTCGTCACGCCGAGCGCGAGGGTGGTCGTCGGTAAATGTGTCGATTCCGGATCGGGAGGTCAGAGTGGCGCAGCCGCTAGAGCTTGTCCTCAGGGCGCTCAGTTACTTCACCTGCGAAGGGCTCGACGACCCCTACCCGCTGTACGCCGAGATGCGCGAGCGGTCTCCCTATCTTCGCTTCGGCGACGACTGGGTGGCGGTCACGCGCTACGAGGCCGTCAAGCAGGTCCTGACCGACCCCGCCCACTTCCTCTCCAACCACTACCGGCCGGGGACGGTCGAGGCCCGGGCCTACGCGAAGCGCAACGGCGAGCTCAGCGAGGTTGACCAGCTCAAGGCCGAGGAGATCCGCTGGCTCGGCGAAAAGCTCCTTCCGGCGAGCGTCGGACCTGATCACACCCGCCGGCGCGACGTCTTTCATCGTGCCTTCGGAGTGCGCACCGTCATGAGCCTCCAGTCCGACATCCGCCAGCTCGTCGACCAGGTGCTCGACGCCCTCGCCGACGAGCCGGTGGCCGACGTCCTGTCCGGATTTGCCCCGATCCCGCGTCTCACCCACATGCGGTTGCTCAGCGTCCCGGAGAGCGATCTGGGGATGCTGCACGAATGGACCCTGCGCGCGCGGCGGTTCATGGGGCGCGGCGATCTCGACGCGATGGCGCCGTTTCATGAGATGCTCGGGCAGTTCCACGACTACGTCGTCGAGCTCGTCGACAGCCACCGACGGCGTCCCGGGACACAGCTGTTCCTGGCGACGATGATCGAGGCGCTGGACGCGGGAGAGATCGACCTCGAGGAACTGGTGGCGATGTACACGACCGTGCTGCTCACCGGCAGCGAGACGGCGATGGCGCTGCTGTGCACCGGGATCCTCACCCTCCTCACCCACCGCGACGAATGGGCCAAGCTGTGCGAGCGGCCCGGCCTCGCATCCGCTGCGGTCGAGGAGGTGCTGCGCTTCGAGCCGCCGGGCCAGACGATCGGTCGCAACGTCGCGTCCGGCACGGTGCTCGTCAACAAGCGGATCCCGGAGGGATGCCGCGTGCTGGCCGTGGTCGGCTCGGCCAACCGCGACCCGTCGGTGTTCGTGCAACCGGATCGGTTCTGGATCGAGCGCCCCGACACCCACCACAAGCTGTCGTTCGGCAAGGGCATCCATCAGTGTCTCGGGGCCGCGCTCGCGCGCCTCGAGGCACGGTTGGTCTTCGCCGCGGTCGCGCAGCGCTTTCCCGACGCGCAACCGATCGCCGACAGCGTGAGCTGGAACCCGAGTCCGATGATCCGTACGCCGACCAGCCTCCAGCTCGACCTCGGCCGGCCCCGGCGGGCGCGGCCGGCCATCGCGTGACCGGCCCGATGAGAACAGAACGCCCGTGCGAGGGATCGCACGGGCGCCACCAGCTCCTGATGTTCGCCCGCCGTATCGCGGGCGCTCACGTCGAGGCTACGACGCCTCGCCCGCGGTCATGATCGCGGTGTGAATGGCGTTCACGCCGCCCGCGACCTCGTCCTGCAGCTCGGCCGGTGCTTCCAGATCCTCGACCAGGACGTCGTCCTGCTCCGGCTCATCGACACGCGTCGAATCGTCCATTGCGCATACCCCTTCGTTATGTGGTCCCAGCGTGTACTCAGACACGCCCCGTTCAGCACACTAAACACCACCTGTCAACAGTGACGCCAGGCCGTGAGTGACTCTCGTGTGCGCTGGCGGCGCGAATGCTCAGCCGAACAGCCGCGTGTTGGCGTCCGCCAGACCCTCGCCCGCCCACGCGCGCAGCAGCGGCAGCACCCGTGCCGCCAGCGGCGCCGGCATCGTGTGGTCGTCGCCGACGTGAAACAGCGGCGCGACCTCGCGCGGGGTGAGCGGCGCAACCCGGGATCGATAGAGGTCAAAGGCGCCGCCGCGCGCGCCGTCGCGCGCGGCGAGCTGGAAGGCCAGGCGGGTCTCGGCGACGGTGCCGACACAGTCAAAGGGACGGTGTCCGTCGAGCCCGAGCATGTGGCGGAAGTGACGCTCGGCGCGCGGGCTTGCCGCCACCTCGGTGCGGAAGCTGCCCCTGGCCGCCGCGGCGCCGAGGAACGCGAGATAGTTCACCCACACGTAGGCGCATTTGGCGCATTCCTCGCACCACGGCTTGCGCACGCCGCAGGAATGGGTGTCGGCGATCGCGGCGGGCCGGCCGCGCAACCCGGTGAAGATCGTGGGGTCGTGGATCGGCTTGAGCACACTCGTGTAGTCGATACCGGACACCAGATGGGTGCGGATGTAATCACCGAGCAGCCGCTCGGCCGCCAGCGTCTTGCCCCACTGGTGATTGATCTCCTCGCCCGTCGGCTCCCAGACGACGCTGCCTCGCTCGGCGCTGCGCTCGTGGGCCACGATCGGCGTCGTCGCACCCAACGCCAGCAGCACCGGAAGCACGCCGAACACCGAGCTCGGTGTCTCGGCCGCGGCCAGCGTGCGTGTCCCGAGGTCTGGGCGAAGCTCGACGACCGGGCTGTCGAGCAGGTCGTCGAACACCCAGTGGCGCAGATGGCGCCGCGCGCCCGTCCCGTGGCGCGTGAGCGCGGTCAGCAGATCGTGCTGCAGCTGCGAACGACCGTAGACCGAGTGGCTGTAGCCGTAGGTGTCGTAGGCGATGCCGGCCTCATCGAGCAGTCGCATCGCGACCAGCGAGTCCTTGCCGCCGCCGACGAACAGCAGCGGCCGATCCGACGGCTCGTCGATCCGCGCCGGCTCGGGCCCGCCGCGTGACAGCTCGTGGAGGGGAACCGGGCCGGGATAGTCGAGTGCGTCGTTCTCGTAGCGCCACTGGCTCCAGACGTTGCGCCAGACGGTTGACCACGCGGCCCAGAACGGAACGCTGGCAAGCTCTCGGTACGGGCCGAAGTCGATGAACCGTGGGGCGAACGAGGCGAGCTTGCTCGCCTCGAAGGCGACGGCGTGGAAGATGAGGTTGCGCATGACGGCCTCGCCGTGGCGACGCGTGAGGGCGCGCAGGTCCACGGCGTCGTCGTACCAGTACGAGGTCGAGAAGGTGAGATCATCGACTCCGAAGCGCATCGTGATGGCTCGGCGCGAGACGTCGGCCTCGCCGATCCAGAGCGTCCGCGCCAGCTCCGGCGGCCGTGGGGCCGGGTGCCGCCGCGCCGCGCCCGCCGACGGGGCGTTGACCACTGCCTCGGCCGTCATGCCGTCCACACGATTCCCCGGTGAGATCTTGGATGAGCGCCCACCGCGTCCCGTGCGGCGTGGCCGCGGGAAGCATACGGTCGGGCACTGTCGGTCGCAACACGGTCGCGATCGCGGGGCGGGGAGCGGACGGCGGGGCGTGACCCGGGTGGGTCGATAGGATCACCGCCCTCACGGGTTCGGGGAACGATGGTGATCAGGCACGAGCAGGGCACCGCCGGTAAGGGGTCGATCGTCTGGCTGGCCGTCGTCGTCGCCATCGCGGTCGGGGCCGGCATCGCCGTCGAGCTCACCCGCGGGCTGCAGACGCTCGAGCTCGCCAGCGTCAACCTGCGGTTCGCCGTCCGGGGCCGCCAGCCCCGGCCGCGGGGCATCGCCGTCGTGGCGATCGACGCGGCGACCTTCGACGCGCGCGCCTCGGGGGGCCTCGGCCTGCAGTGGCCGTTCCCGCGCTCGGTGCACGGTCGCCTGATCGATCGCCTGGCGGCCGATCATGCCCGGGCGATCGTCTATGACATCCAGTTCACCGAGCCCACGACCCCCCGGCAGGACAACGCCCTGATCGAGTCCGTCCGACACGCCGGCGACGTCGTGCTGGCGACGACCGAGACCGCGGCGGGCGGGAGCGCGAACGTCTTCGGGGGTGCGACCGCGGTGCGCTACGCCCGCGCGCGGGTCGGCAACGCGAGCTTCATCCCCTCGGCCGGCGGCGCGCTGCGCCGCGTCCCGTACCGCATCGGCGGCCTTGACTCGCTCGCCGTCGTCGCTGCCGAGCGGGCCACCGGGCGGCGCGTGACCCCGGCGCAGCTCGGCGCGAGCTCGCCCCTGATCGACTTCCGCGGGCCTCCGGGCACGATCGCCACCTATTCGTTTGCGTCGGTGCTGCGCGGGCGCGTGCCCGCCGCCGCGTTTCGCGACCGGATCGTCGTGGTCGGCCCCAGCGCGCCCAGCCTCCAGGACGTTCACCCGACCCCGACGGGGCTCATGTCCGGCGCCGAGATCCAGGCCAACGCGATCGACACCATCCTGCGCGGTGCGCCGCTGCGCTCGTCCGGGTGGCTGGTCGGCGTCCTGGTGATCACGGCGCTCGGCCTGCTGATCACGCTCTCCTCGCTGCGCCTGAGCCTGACCGGGATGGTGGGGCTGATGATCGCGCTCGGGGGTGCGTACGCGGTGGCCACCCAGGTCGCCTTCGACGACGGGCGGGTGCTGGCGTTCGTCGCGCCGGAGGTGACGCTCACGCTCGGGTTCGTCGGCTCGCTCGCCGTGCGCTACCTCGTCGAGGCGTTCGAGCGCCGGCGGGTCAGCGACCTGTTCGGACGGTTCGTCTCCGACAGCGTGGCGGCCCAGGTGCTCGCCCAGCGCGGCGCCGAGGGGATGCGGCTGCGCGGCGTGCGCCTGGAGTCGACCGTCCTCTTCAGCGACCTGCGGGGCTTCACCTCGTTTGCCGAGCAGCTCGACCCCGAGCTGGTGGTGGGCATCCTCAACCGCTACCTGAGCGCGATGAGCGACGCGATCCTTGATCACGACGGCACGCTCGTCGCCTACATGGGCGACGGCATCATGGCGGTCTTCGGGGCCCCGGTCGCCGCACCCGACCACGCCGACCGAGCCCTCGCCGCCGCGCGGGAGATGCTGCAGCGCCTGGAGGCGTTCAACGCGTCGCTGCGCGCCGACGGGCTCGGTGACGGCTTCCGGATGGGAATCGGCCTGAACTCCGGACCGGTCATGTCCGGAACCGTCGGCTCAGAGCGGCGGATGGAGTACACCGCGATCGGCGATACGACGAACACGGCGGCACGGCTGGAGGGGATGACGAAGGGGACCTCGCACCAGCTGTTTCTCTCCGAGGCGACGCGCGACGCGTTCGTCGATCCGCCCCGCGACCTCGTGTTCGTGCAGGAGATGGAGGTCCGTGGCCGGCGCGAGCGGCTCCGCGTCTGGGGGATCGAGCCCGCAGCGTCAGGCTGACTCGCGCCGGTGCCGCGGATGGCATAGGATCGCGCCCGGACCAGGGACGATTTGATCAAGGGGGCGAGAGGGATACGGGGTGTGAGAATCCTCGCTGTCGCGTTGGCCGCGGCGGCGATTGGGGCGGCGACGGGTAGCGCTCAGGCTGCGGGCTGGTCTCCGGTGACCGGTGCCACGACCGTCAACGAGCAGGTCGCGGCGGTGCGTGACGGCCAGGGTGTGCTGCACGTCGTCTGGGCCCGGCTGACCCCCGGCTCCGGCGGGGAATCGAGCGACGTCGTGGCGGACACCGTCTCGCCCACCGGCGCGATCGGCGCCCCGGTCGTGGTCGCGTCGGGGTACCCCTCGGTCAACGCTCCCGCGATCGTCAGGCTCCCCGGCGGACAGCTCGAGATCGTGTTCGGGGGGATCGCATGCCTGCAGGACAACTGTGGGACCGGTCTGTTCGCCAGCACCTCCGCCGACGGCGGGGCGACCTGGACGGCGCCGACGACGACGTTTGACGAGGATCAGGTGTACGGATCGGACCTCAACGCCGTCAGCCTGCCCGGTGGCTCCGTGCTCGAGACCTGGTCGCACACCGAGGGCGTCACCGTGCACGCCGGACTGACGAGCGCCACTCCTGACTATGACTTCCAGAACGCGCTGGGCGCCGGCTGCTGCGGCTACGTCAGCAATCTCGCCACCGACGCCGCCGGTGACGTTCGCATCGCCTGGTTCTCCAACGCCGCCGGGCACGCGGGCATCTTCAGCCAGGCCGTCGATCCGGTCTCGGGCGCGCCGGTGGGATCCGCGGTGGTGATGCCGGGCTCGGCCTCGGTCGAGGGCCCGACGACCGACGCCCGCATCCCGATCGCTGCCTCCGGCGACACCCCCGCTCGGTTCTACGTCGCCCGCACGGACGACGCCGGCGACGCCCTGTACCTGTGGCAGGTGGGGGCGCCGACGACGACCCTCATCGCCCAGGGCAATGGGATCGGGCCGATTTCGGTCGTCGGCGATCCCCAGGGAGGGGTCTGGGTGTTCTGGGCCGACGAGATCGACGGCACTCCGCGGGTGACCGCCGAGCAGATCACAACGGCGGGCGCCGGGGTGCCGCTCAACCTCGGCGTCCCAAAGGGAGTCGTCTCGGTCAACGGCCTGCTCGGGTCGGTGACGCCAAGCGGCGCGCCGCAGGCGCTCGCCCAATTCGACCTCCCCAACGGGTCCGGCGTCACCGAAGCCGCGAGCGCGACCCCCGTGGTTCCGCAGAGCGGCCAGAGCGTCGGCGTGTCCCCGGTCTCCGGTGTCGTGCGCGTCCGCCGCCCGGGGTCCGCCCAGTTCGTCGCGCTGCGCGCCGGCGAGACGATCCCGATCGGTTCCACGGTCGACACCACCCACGGCCGGGTGCGGCTCAGCTCGGCGACGTCGCGACGCGGAGGCATCCAGACCGCGGACTTCTACGACGGCGCGTTCGTCGTCGGCCAGCACCGAGGTCACGCGCTCACCACGCTGACCCTCACCGGGGGCAACCTCCATGGCTGCGCGGCGCCGGCACGGCGTCACGCCATGTCCGCGTCCGCAAGAAAGCCAACCGGCAAGCCGACGCGCAAGCTGTGGGGCAACGGGCACGGTCAGTTCACGACCGTCGGGAACACCGCCTCGGCGACGGTGCGCGGCACGATCTGGCTGACCGAGGACCTCTGCCAGGGGACCTACATCAGGGTCACGCGCGACGCGGTCACGGTCCGGGATTTCGTCCACCACCGGACGGTCGTCGTCCGTGCGCCGCACAGTTACCTGGCGGCTCGGTGACCGCGGCGAGCATGACCACATGAGGGCTCGTCACGGGTCTGCACCGGGCCTGACGAACTGACGCGGCGCGTCCTTTACCGGGACACGTGAGCTTGATAGCGTCGCGCCGAGCCGGGGCCGGCAAAGGGACCGGGAACCGGGAACCGATGCCGCGGGGCCGCGGCAGAAGGAGGGACCACCATGACCGACGAGCCGACCGACAAGCTCGACGACGACGAGCAGGTCGAGGATCTCGAGGTGTCCGACGTCGGCGCCGACAAAGTCGCCGGCGGCAGCGGGCTCAATCCGCAGCCGCTCCCCCCAGAGCCTCCGCGCGAAGGTCTGCGGCAGTAGCCGGCGGACGCCCGGGTCGCGCCTGCGCCGGATCGCCCGGTGCAGGCGCGGACGCCGGCCAGATCGGCCGGTTGTGGCTGCCCGCTCGCGCGTGACGAGCGGTCATGCGTCTGCAGGATCGACGTACACGGCGTGGCGGTCGACTGACATGTAGATGTCATTGGCGATCGGGCGGCGCCGTTCCTCGGCAAGCTGGCCGATCAGCCCGGCGGCGCGGGCCAGCAGCGCGAACCCGCGCAGAAACTCCACGGGCAGGTCGAGATCAGCCAGCGCCGCGCCGCAGACACCGGCGCCGTTGAGCGGGAGCGCCCGCCCGAGTGTCTCCTCGCAGACGCGGCCGATCGCGGCGAACAGCTCCAGATGCGGTCCGTAGACCCCCTCCTCACGGGCGATCGCCATGAGGACCGGCGTCCGAGGGTCCTGCACCTTGTGCACGGGATGACCGAGCCCGGGGACGAACTGTCCGGCGGCGCGGCGTGCGGTGATCGCCGCGGCGGCGAGCACGTTCCATCCCGCGTCATCGGACGGGAGGTCGTCCTGATTGGCCACGACGATGCCGTGCAGGAACTGGCCGGTGTCCTCGGTGACCCCGAGGAACCGGGATCCTCCTCCGAGCAGGCCCGCCGCGAGGGCTCCCTGCAGGGAGTCCGGTGCGCTCAGATAGGTGACCCGGGCGGCGATCGCCGTGGGGGTGAAGCCGTGGTCGGCGAGCGCGACCAGGGCGGCCTCGAAGACCCGCAGCTGGCCCGGGGTGGGCCGCTTCATGGCGACCAGCCAGTACGCCAGCTCCCCGAAGGAGACCGTGCCCATCAGGTCGTTGGCGAGGTCCATTCCGAGCAGCCCGATGTGGTCGGCGTCAGAGGTGCCCAGCGACGTCGGGTAGGTCGTGCCCCCGTCGGGAGCTCCGGTGCTCATCACGCGCCCGGCGCGACGGGGGCCGCCGCGCCGGCCAGCTCGCCCTGGTGCATCAGCCAACGGCGGACCTCGTCGGTGTCGGCTCCCAGCTGCGGCGGGGCGAGCCGGTAGGACGCGGGCGTGGCCGACATGTCGATCGGGTTGCGCAGCGTCGGGATGTCACCGGCCATGACGACCGGCTCCAGTCCGAGGGCCTCCGCGAGCTCCACGCCCCCCTTGATGTCGTTGATCGGCCCGCACGGGATGCCGGCTTCGGTGAGCACGTCGAACCATTCCTGCGCGGTCCTGGTCG
Source organism: uncultured Acetobacteraceae bacterium (assembly GCA_964658375.1). Taxonomy (GTDB): domain Bacteria; phylum Actinomycetota; class Thermoleophilia; order Solirubrobacterales; family Solirubrobacteraceae; genus Palsa-465. Next base: position 38,849 of record CAZZYU010000007.1, read on the forward strand.
CCAGCCGCTTCAGCAGGATCGGCCGCAGTTCGTCGCGGTTGTCGTTGCGTGCCCGCACGGTGGCAAACCGTTCGTCATCGGCGATCTCTGCGACGTCCAGAGCGTTGGCAAGGGTCCGGAACTGCTTGTCGTTGCCCGCGATCACGATCAGCTCGCCGTCGCCGGTGGCCAGCGGCTCGTAGGGAAACAGCGAGAGGTGGGCGTTGCCCATCCGGTGAGGCGTGACGCCGCCGGCGACATAGGCGGAGGTCTGGTTGACGAGCGCCGACATCGCCGACGACAGGAGATTGGTCTGGATGTACTGCCCCTCGCCGGTGGCGTCGCGATGGTGCAGGGCGGCGAGGATGCCGATCGCCGAATGCAGGCCGGCCATCACGTCGAACACGGAGATGCCGGCGCGGTAGGCCGGCCCGTCGGGTGAGCCCGTCACGCTCATCAGCCCCGACGCGGCCTGGACGAGCAGGTCATAGCCCGGCAGCGCCGCGCCTCGCTTGGCGCCGAACCCGCTGATCGAGCAGTAGATCGACCGCGGGTTGCGATCCCGCACGGACTCGTAGTCCAACGCGAAGCGGGCCAGTCCGCCGGGCTTGAAGTTCTCGATCATCACGTCGGCGCGGGCCGTCAGCTCCTGCGCGGCCGCGAGATCGTCGCGCTCGGTGAGGTCCAGGACGACCGAGCGCTTGTTGCGGTTGACCGCGAGGTAGTAGGTGCCGGTTCCGTCACGGACCGGAGGGACCCAGTGTCGGGTGTCGTCTCCGACCGGCGATTCGACCTTGATCACCTCGGCGCCGAGGTCGGCGAGCAGCATCGTGCAGTACGGGCCGGCGAGCACCCGGGAGAAGTCGGCGACGATCAGACCGGCGAGCGGGCCGGCGGCCGCGGTGCGTGATCGGGCCTCGGCGACGCTCATCCATTTCCTCCTTGACCGTGCAGCGGACAGATGTCCGCACAGTACCCAGCCGCCGCATCGTCTGTCAACGCATCACCCGGCCGCGCGGAGGTCATCGCGGCTGCGCTCGATATGCGGTCGCGACTGCCAGAGCGCCCACTCGGCGCTGATGTCGCCGGCGGCTCGGATCAGGAGCGGCAGATAGACGTCGACGAGCGTGTCGACCGACGTCTCGGCGGCGTGGACGGTGACGTTCATGGCAGCCCGGACGGTTCCCGTGCCGTCACGCACCGGGACGGCCACCGACCGCACGCCGCGGGCGAGCTCCTCGTCGGCGAGCGCCCACCCGCGGGCCCGGGTGGCGGTCAGGACCGCGTCCAGGTCGCCGGGCGGGCGGTGCAGGACGTCGCCGAGGTTGGCGCGGGATGGCTGTGCGAGGGCGGCCGCCAGCTCGTCCTCGCCGAGCGCCGCCAGCAGGACCTTCCCCTGCGAGGTGCGGATCGCCGGGAAGCGCGTGCCGATCTCCACCCGCAGGGCGATGATCTTCGGGACCGCGACGCGGGCGACGTACACGATGTCTGAGCCGTCCAGCTGGCTCATCGAGGTGGACTCGCCCGTGCGCGCGACGAGCGCGGTCATGTGCGGCCGGGCGATCTCCCAGAGGCCGAGCGAGGAGACGTAGGCCATGCCGAGCTCGAGGACCTTCGGAGTGAGCGCGAACCCGGTGGTCTCGGCGCGAACATAGCCGAGCTCCTGGAGCGTGAGCAGCAGGCGCCGGGCGGTCGGCCGGGCGAGCTGGGCCGCCTCGGCGACCTCGGTCAAGCTCATCGCGGGGTGCGCCGCGTCAAAGCACGTCAGCACGTCGAGGCCGCGCGCGAGCGCCTCGACGAAATCCGGTCCCGTTCCCCTTCCGGCCAATGGTGTCGCTCCTTGGAGTTGACGCCGGGGCTCGACCGCCGAGGTCATTCACAGCGCCTCGGGACTCCGGCGTCCCGAACATCCGTCGCCTGACGGACAAGTGTACGCTATGGACCGAACCTGAGCGACTCGCTCCAAGGAGAGATGCATGGCCACCCTCAGCGCAGTGCTCGCGTCGACTCATCACCCGTTCTTTCTCAAGGCGACCGAGCTGACGCCACCCGGCGAGCGGATCCCCCAGGCCGCGGAATGGAAGCGCAAGGTCGCGCGCTACCGCGAGACCCTCACCGCCGCCCGCCCCGACCTGCTGGTGATGGTCGGAGCCGACCACTTCCATCAGCTCTTCCTCGACAACTATCCGACGTTTCTGATCGGCAAGCAGCCGACCTACGACGCCACCTTCTACAACGAGGAGCGGGAGTTCTCGATCCCGACCTATGTCCTGGAGGGCCACGAACACCTGTCGGGGTTCATGTTCCAGGGCCTGCTGGATCGCGGCTTTGACTTCGCGATCAGCCATGAGCTCAAGCTCGACCATTCGATCATCTGCCCGATCATCACCACCCGCCCGGCCGCGGACCTGCCCGTCGTGCCGATCTACACCAACATCTTCGCGCCGCCGCTGCCCAGCCCCCGGCGCTTCTGGGACCTCGGCCGCGCGCTGCGAGAGATCATCGATGAGTATCCGGGCCCGGAGCGGATCGCCGCGATCGGCACCGGCCACCTGTCGCTCGAGCTCGGGGGTCCGCTCCAGTTCGGCGACACCGGCCCCGACCCCGACTTTGACCGCCAGGCGGTGCAGTGGCTGACCGACGGTGACATCGACGCCATCCTCGGCGGCGTGACGCATGAGTCGATGAGCACCGCCGGCAACGCCACCCACGGCTTCATGGACCTGATCCTCATGCTGGGCATCGCCGGACCGATCAAGGCCGACTACGCCGACCACCTGGACCTGTTTCACACGATGGAGGCGTACTTCACCTGGTATCCGAACGGAGACCCGCGGTGAGCGTCTACTACGTCGACAAGTTCCTGTACCAGGTCGACCGCGACCCGGAGCTGCTCGCGCGCTACAAGACAGAGCCGGAGGCACTGGTCGCCGAATGGGAGGCGGGACTGGGCACGAGGCTCGGCAACGGCGTGACGGTCGAGCGGACGAGCTGGCTGACCCTGACGGCTGCCGAGCGACGGGCTCTGATCGAGCACGATTACGTCGCCCTGTTTGAGATGGGCGCTCACTTCTTCCTCAATCTCACGATCTACATCGGGATCTACGAGGAGGACCACCAGGCTGCCGCCGGCCCGCTCGCGTTCCAGCTGGAGATGGCCGACAGGCTCTCGCACTGGCGCGGCCGGCGGTATCCCGACGTCGCCGTCTGAGGCGCCGCCTGAGCGAGGCTCAGGCGAACTGCGGCGCGACGTGCTTGCCGAACATCTCGATCTGGCGCTGCGCGATCTCTGACCGTTCATCGCCCGGGAGCCCCTGGGCCCAGAACTCCCAGACGAACCACTCGAGGTTTCCGTCGCTGTAGCAGCGCAGCAGATCGGCCAGCTGCTCGCAGACCGCCTCGGGGGTGCCGATCAGCAGGTCGCCGACGTCGACCATCCGCTGGACGAGGTCCCGGTCCTCGGGGAAGCGCAGCATCTGCGTGGGGTCGTCGGAGGGCTGGCGGAACGCCTCGTTCATGCCGAAGGACCCGAAGAAGTTGTTGTGCCAGTAGCCCGCGCCGCGCACCGCGATCTCAAACGCCTCCTCGTAGGTGTCGCCCATCACGAGCTTGCGCATCCCGCCCATGCCCTCGCCGAGTCCCAGTTCCCGTCCCGCCTGGCGGGCCGCTTCGCGGAAGCCCTCGCTGGCGGCCCGGAAGTGGTCGTTCTGGGGCCGGTAGATCAACGGGACGTACCCGTTGCGCGCACACAACGAGATCGTGCTCTCCGAGAGCGTGGTGGGGATGAAGATCTGGGGGATCCGGTGGGGCTTGGGGACGACGCCGATCTTGCGGATGGTGCCGTGCTCGTCGACCTCGCCGGGGCTGCCGAACCGCTGCGTCCACTGGGCCAGCGGCCAGTTGGGGATGCCGCTGAACGGATAGGGGACCTGGTACTGCGCGCCGTCGAAGTTCCACGCGTCCTGGGACCACGCCTTGCCCACGACCTCCAGCAACTCCTCAAAGCGCGCCCGGTTGGCGGCGTCGGAGACCGGGTCCATCGGCGTGGAGCCGATCCGTTCGGTCTGCAGCAGGGTCTGGATCCAGCGCGTCTGGTAGCCGCGGGCGAAGGCGGCGCCGTACAGGCGTCCCGGATAGAGGTGGTCGAAGATCGCGAGGTCCTCGGCGGTTCGGATCGGATCCCGGGCGGGGAGGACGAACGACAGGGGCATGAAGCCCATCCGCTCGGTCAGCGAGGCGAGCTTGGTGTACAGCAGCAGCGAGTTGGGCATCGTCTCGCCGCCCTCGGTCTGCATGTGGTGCTCGGTCATGCCGAACGCGTCGATCCCGGCCTGGTCAAACCACTGGGCAAGGTGCTCGATCTCGTCGACCATGGCGCCCCAGGCATCGGGATCGCGGCCCAGCGGCCGGCGCGCCTCCCGCTCCTCCGGGGTCGCCCGCAGGACAGATCCACAGAACACGATCGTTTTCATGCTGGCTCTCGCTCCTCTCGCTCCTCGTCCGGCGGCTACCGCACGCGACAGTATGACAAATCACTGGTCACGATGTCTGCAAAGCCGGGAACAGCTGCGTGGCGTTGCCGTCAAGCACCGCGGATCGCTCGGCGTCGGTCAGACCCGGGGAGGCTTCGACGTACTGAATCGCGGCCGCCGAGCGGGCACCCGGGCGCGCGTAGTCGGTCCCGAGCAGGATCCGATCGGCCCCGAACGTGTCGCGCGCCGCGCGCAGGGCCTCGGGTTCCTCCACGACGCTCGTGTCGCAGTAGAAACGGTGAAAGTGGGGCAGCGCCCCGCCGAGCTCCGTGTAGCGCTCCGGGCAGTCCTGGCGCAATCCGCGATCGAAGCGACGCGCCAGGAAGGGGATCGCGCCGCCGAGCGTCGCCAGGATGATCGTCACGTTCGGATAGCGGTCCAGGTGGCCGGTCACCATCAACCGGCAGGCCGCCACCGCGATCTCGGCCGGGCTGACGAAGTCGGGGGCGAGGTGGTACTCGCCGCAGCCGACCACGCCGGCGATCTCGGTCCCGGGGTGCAGGTAGACCAGCGCGCCTCGCTCGTCCAGGGCCTCCCAGACCGGCGCGAACCGCTCATCGTCCAGCGGTAGGCCACCCGCCGAGCACCCGAGCGCCACCCCGGCGAAATCAAGGTCGTCCAGGCAGCGCGCGATCTCGGCGACCGTCTGCTCCACATGGGGCAGCGGCTGGCAGCCGAACGCGGCCAGCCGCGAGGGCGCCTGCTCGATCAGGGCCCGGTAGGCGTCGTTGACATGTCGCGCGAGCGTCGTCGCCGTCGGCGGGTCGGCGACGTAGGGGTGCACCGCGCCGATGCTCATCACCTGCAGGTCGATCGAGGCGGCGTCCATGTCGGCCAGCCGCCGCGCCAGCGCGTCGGCGTCTGAGCCGGTCTCGGCGGTGCCCTGCCCGGGGCGCCACAGATGGCCGAGCAGGCGCAGGACGCTCAGCTCCTCAAACGCCCCCACCTCCTGCAACAGCTCGAAGTAGCTGGGCGGGTTGTAGTGGCTGTGGACGTCGATCCGCACGTCGACTACGAGCCGCCGGCGCCCGCCAGCCGGCGCGCGCCGAGCTGGGCATAGTTGACGTCCTGCACCATCACGTGCTGCGTGGCTCCATGCAGGTCACGCAGCATCCGCTCGAACACGTTCGGTTCATAGAGGGCGCGCGTGCCGGCGTAGCGGTAGGCCGTCTCGACGCACTCGGCGGCGACGTCGGTGGCATAGGCGGCCAGGGCCGGACCCTCGAGACCGACCTGCGCGGGGTCGGTCTCGTCATCCTCCAGCATCGCCAGATCCCGCGCGTAGCTGCCTGCCGCCAACGCGGTCACGGACTCCAGCGCGAGCGTCAGGCGACCCAGCGCGGTCAGCACGACCTCGCGCGCCGGCGCGCCGGCGGCCTGGGTCCTCGCGCCGACGACCGCCGCAAGCTCGCCCAGCGCCCGGCGTCCGATCCCGAGCGCGATGCCCACATGCTCGTGGGAGGATGCCGGGAGGCCGTGCAGCCGATAGCGCGGGCCACCGCGCCGCCGCTGCTCGGAGTGAAGCGTTCGGTGCCGGGGCACGAACTCGTCGGTCAGCGACACGTCGCAGCTACCGGTGGCGCGCAGGCCGAGGACGTGCCAGGTGTCGTGGATCTCGACGGCCGACTGCGGCACGACGGCGAACACGCGCTGCTCGGGGTGTGCGTCGACCAACGCCGTCAGTCGCAGCCAGGACGAATGGTGAACGCCGCTGCACAGGCGCCAGTAGCCGCTCAGGGCAAAGCCGCCGTCCACCGTGACGGCGGTGCCCGACGGCGCCGCGACGCCCGAGCAGATCGGAACCGAGCCGCCGGCGAACACCTCGTGCACGCCGCCGTCGGGCAGGAAGGCCCCCATGAAGCCCGCGCTGTTGTTGCTCACCATCGTGACCCAGCCGGCCGCCGTGTCGATCTCGGCCAGCGCCGCGAGCACCTCCATCTGGGTCGCCGGCGCGGCTTCCCAACCCCCGAGCTCCAGCGGCACGTTCATCCGCATGAGACCGGCGTGGCTGAGGGCGTGGACCGCCTCGGGCACGAGCACCCCCGCCCTCTCTGACGCTTGGGCGGTGTCGGCGAGGACGGCTCGGATCCCGGCCACCCGTGCGAGCAGGTCCCGGCGCAGCGCGGCTTCGTCGATGCGCGTCGCGCTGCTCATCGCGACCCGCCGAGCGTCAGGAGGACATCGTGCAGCGGCGCGTCATCCTGCCGTGCCACCTCGACTGCCAGCTGCGTGCCGCAGCCCGGACAGGCGTAGGCGTGGGCGGTGAGCTCCTCGTGCAGCGTGATCTTCGTGCCGAGCTCGTCGGCCGCAAGCTCCCGGTGCGCCGCGTGCCGCTTCCAGTTCTCCGCCGCCGGCGACAGCAGGTGTCCGCAGTCGCAGGCGGTCAGCAGCCGGCCGTCGGTCGACTCGACGATCGTCAGGTGCTCTCCGAGCGACATGATCGCCGCCCCCGCGGCGATGCCGACCGGGAGCGCCGCCGGCTCGGCCGGCCACCGGCGCCGCTCGTCGCGGATCTCCGCGCGGCGGCGCTCGGTCGCCGCGGCGTCCAGGACGCCGGCCCTGGTCACGACGCCGTTGTGGCGCTCGGCGGCGGCCGCGGTCACCAGACCGAGCGTCACGTCATGGGCGGTCGCGTCGGGATCGGCCGTGATCGGATCGCCCCAGCCGCCACCGCCCTGCCATGACCACGCGAACACGTCGGTCGGGAAGAACATGACCTCCCCGGGCTTGGCTCCGAGCACCACGTGGTCGCCGTCGAGGTCGGCGACCGACGTGATCGCCTCGCCGGCGGCCAGCTTGGCGGCCACGTCTGACCCGCGTACGACCTCGAAGCGGTGGCACGAGCCCGGGTGGCCACCGTGCAGGCCGAGCGACGCCGGCATCTCGATCCCGTTGGCCGCCAGGACCGTCGCCAGGAAGCCGGCGTCGTGGAGCGTCCACGTCGACGCGCCGGAGACTCCGCCGCGCAGGCGGCCGCTGCCCCCGCTGTCGACGTTGGCGTAGCGGCCGAGATAGAGAATCGGGTAGAGCATCTCGTCGCGCTCGACGTTGGCCACCGCACAGGTGATGACGTTGTGGGGGCCTCCGTAGTCGTTGCCCGCCCGCGCGACGGTCGCCCCGCCGCCGCCGAGCAGCTGCTCGGTCAGCGCTCCCCCGAAGCCCTCGTGGTACTGGTTGACCCCGGCGATGTGCAGGATCCCGCACGATCCCGTCGACACCGCCATCGCCTCGGGGCGCAGCTGCTCGTCGCAGCTGACCAGACGCGAGAGCGCCTCCACGGCGGTGTTCTCGACCATCCAGGCCCCCGCCAGCGTCGCCGAGCTGCACGGCGCCGGCCGGCGACAGTTGATCACCAGCCCGTCCGCCGCGACGATCGTCAGGGCGCGCAGCGCGCCGCTGTTCCACGGAATGTCGTGGCACAGCACCGGCAGCAGCGCCGACATGACGCCGCCGTGCAGGCCGGCCTCGGTGCAGTTGATGAAGCCCCGCGCCTGCTCGCTGGAGGCCGAGTAGTCGAAGGTGAGGCTGTCGTCGCGCTTGGTCAGCTCCACCTCGACGGCGAACAGGCGGTTCTCGTGCCCGTCGTGATCGATGTAGTTGCGCGCCCGGAAGGTGCCGTCGGGCAGCCCGCGCAGACGGCGCCGCAGCTGCTCCTCGGAGCGATCGAGCATCGAGTGCATCACGCTGGTGACCGTGTCGATCCCGTAGCGGGCGACGAGGCGCAGCAGTCCGCTCTTGCCGTGGTTGTTGGCGGCCAGCATCGCCTTGAGGTCGAGCCCCACGTGCGCCGGCAGCCGGGTGCCCGCCATGATCAGGTTCCAGACGTCCTGGCGGATCCTGCCCCCGCTCACGAGCTTGGTGGGGGGGATGATCAGGCCCTCCTGGATCGAATCGGTGGCCGTCGGGCACCAGCTCGAGTGGATCATCCCGCCGACATCGAGCTCGTGCGCACAGGCCCCCACCCAGGCGATCCGCCGGCCGTCGTGGAAGACCGGCTCGAGCATCGTGACGTCGGGCAGGTGCAGCGCCCCCTTGTACGGGTCGCTGGTCAGGAAGACGTCGCCCTCCTCGATGCCCGGGTCCTCCTCGCAGTCGGCGATGATGTGCGACACGACGAGGCCCATCGAGCCGGCGTGGAAGATGATGTGCGGACCGATGACGACGATCTCGCCGTCCGGGAGATAGATGCCGGTGTTGCAGTCGTTGGCCTCGGTCACCAGCGGGGACCCCGACACGCTCTTGAGCACCATCGACTGCTGCGCGACGATCGCCAGGAGCCGGTGGCTGATGACCTCGTAGGTCACGGGGTCCACGGTGACCGCGGACGTCAGGGTTGCGGACAACGCTCTCTCCTCTACCCGCCGGCGACCTTGATCACCGTGTTGTCAAGGCTGTCGATCGTCGCGGTCTGGGACGGCCCGACGAAGATCGTGGTGCCGGGATGTTCGATCACGACCGGCCCCTCCAGGACGTCTCCGCTGACCAGCGAGGGGCCGCGCACGACGTCGGCGGTCACCTCCCCGAGGTCGGGGCCGAGGTGGATGCGGCGCGAGGGCAGCGCGCCGCCCGTGCTGCCCGCGCCGGTCGCGACCTGCGCCAGCCGCGGCTTGTCGAACTCGCCGTGGCCCTGGACGCGGAAGGAGACGATCTCGACGCCGGCCTCCTTGAACGCGACGCCCGTGCCGTAGAGCTCCTCGAACTGCTCCAGGAAGCGCTCCAGCAGATCTCCCACATGATCGGATTCGAGCACCCCATCCCGCACCGGGACGCTCAGGCGGTGCACCTGCATCCGGAAGCGGATGTCGGCGGAGCGCTGCAGCGTGATCTTGGCGGGGTCCGCCGAGCTCTCGGCCAGCGACCGCCGGGCCGTCTGCTCCAGGCGGCTGAAGTTCTCGTTGATGCGCGCCACCGGAAAGGCGTCGGAGGCGCCATCCCATGTCGCGCAGTGCATCGGGTCAGACAGCTCGGTCGTGATGTGCAGGTCACTCATCACCGCGCCGTAGGCGGAGTGGACCGTCGCGGTCGCGGGCACGACGACCGCCTGCGCCCCCAGCTCGGCGCCGAAGGCGTGGCAGTGCGACGGCCCCGCGCCGCCGTAGGCGAAGATCACGAAGTCCCGCGGGTCGTGGCCCTGGCCGACGGTCAGGGTGTCGAGCAGATCGGCCATCCGGTTGTCGGCGATCGCCTTGATGCCCGCGGCCGCCTCCAGGGTTCCGATGCCGAGCGGCACGGCGACCATGTCGTGGACCGCGCGCTGTGCCGCGTCCTTGTCAAGCGCGAAGGTGCCACCGAGGAAGTAGTCGGGATCGATGATGCCCAGCACGACGTCGGCGTCGGTGACGGTGGGCTCGGTGGCGCCACGCCCGTAGCAGACCGGTCCGGGAACCGCGCCGGCGCTGCGCGGGCCGACGAGCAGCTGCCCGTGCGCGACGCTGGCGATCGATCCGCCGCCGGCGCCGATCGCCGTGACCTTCACCGCCGGCTTGAGCACGTGGTACCCCGCGACCTCCTGCTGGGAGGACACCACCGGCTGGTAGTCGACGATCGTGCCGACGTCGAATGAGGTGCCGCCCATGTCCGTGGTCAGGACGTTGGGCATCTGGAGCCGCTGCGCGAGCTTGGCGCTGGCCAGCACCCCACCGGTCGGGCCGGAGGTCAGGATCGATACGGGCTGCTCGCCGCAGCGCTCGGGGGTGATCACGCCGCCGCCCGAATCGAGGATCCGGAAGCTGCCCCGCAGGCCGCGGTCGCGCAGCGAGGCGTCGAGGTTGACCATGTAGGCGCGGACGCGGGGACCGAGGTAGGCGTTGAGCACCGTCGTCGCCGTGCGCTCGTACTCGCCGACAACCGGGGCGAGATCGCTGGAGACCGCGAGGTAGACGTCGGGGTCGACCTCACGCACGAGCTCGGCGATCCGTCGCTCATGGGCCGGTTCGCGAAAGGACCACAGCAGGCAGATCGCAATCGCCTCGACGCCCTGCTTAAGCAGGCCGGCGACCGCCCGGCGCGCGTCGTCCTCGTCGAGCGGAGAGATGACCGAGCCCTTGTAGTCGATGCGCTCGGTGACCTCGGCGATCAGCGTGCGCGGGACGATCGGCGACGGGGAGCGGCGCGCGGAGTAGTGGGTGATCTCCTCCGGCGTTCGCCCGACCCAGGTCCCCATCCCGCGTTGCACGAGGATCGTGTCGCGAAAGCCGCGCGTGGTGATCAGTCCGGTCCTGACGCCCTGGCGTTCGATCAGGGCATTGGTGGCGACCGTCGTTCCGAGGCCGAGGTAGTCGACCTGGGCGAGCAACATGCCCGCGTCCAGTCCCAGGTCGCCCTCGGCCATGGCCAGGGCGGCATTGACGCCCGTCGACGGCTCAGCCGGAGTCGTCGGGGTCTTGTACAGCCGGGCCGCGCCGGCGCCGTCGATGACGACGGCGTCGGTGAACGTCCCCCCGATGTCGACCCCGACGGAGTAGGTCATGCCTTCGAGCCTTCCACACGGTTGGCAGTCTGTCAACTCAAATGACAGCTGGTCCTCTGATTTGACAGCTGTAGATTTGACAGGCCGCGGCGTGACGCCGATCCTTCCCGAGGCCATGACGGGAACCCGGGTCGCACAGAAGGAGATCAGACGACAGCTGCTGCTCGACACCGCGCTGCGCTTCTTCGACACCAAGGGCTTTGCGGCCACGACGGTGGACGACATCGTCAGCGCGGCGGGCGCAACGCGCACGACCTTCTACCTGCACTTCCGATCCAAGGTGGAGGTGATGCGGGCGCTCATGGAGCGGGTCAGGGAGCAGACGATCGGCTCGGCGGACCGCGAGCTGACCCGTGTCGTGCGTGACGGCGATCCGACGGAGATCGCCGAGTGGCTGGCCCGCGCGCCGGAGCTCTGGCAGGTCCTGCGCGTCTACCTCAACGCCGCCCACGAAGCCGCGAGCATCGATCCCGAGGTGCGTTCCATCGTCGAGGACTGGATTCAGACGGCGATCGACGACATCACGTTGGGTCTCGACCAGGCCGATCGATTCGACCCGGTCACCCGCAACATTCGCGGGGTGCTGGCCTTCTCGCAGCTCGAGCACCTGTCGCGCCGGTGGATGTCGCGCGGCGCCTGGGACATGGACCGCGACCAGACCTTGTCCCTGCTCGCCGACAGCTGGGTGAGGCTGCTCGTCGAATGAGCTGATCGCGGCCTTGCACGCTGCTCACTGACTTGTCATGCTGTCAATCGACAGCAGCGCACCACTCCTGAGGAGAGAGTCATGACTGAGCAGACCATCAGCCCGCAGCGGGCCGTCGGTGACGTGCATCTCGTGGGCAGCCTGCCGTTCCAGGACGCCGAGTCGGCGTTCCGGTCGGCGGCTCAGAATCTGGGCGGCCGCGTCGCCGGCTTGCCCGACGGCGAACCGGGGCAGCGCAAGTTCTGGGTCAACTACCTGCCGCAGTTCATCTTCTCAAACCATCCGGATCTGACCGCGATCCACGTTCCGGATGCGGGCGGGCCCGAAGCCCAGCCCGAGCAGGACGAAGGGGTGCGTCCGGGGGCGGCCCTGGCCTACCGCTGGACGTTTAAGATCAACGACGACGTCGATGACTTCCGCATCGAGCTCGGGTACGGGCAGTTCGCGCTGGAGTCCTGGGCGACGTTCAAGCGGCTGCGCGACGCGGGGGAGATTCCCGCCGGGACGCGCTTTCAGGTCAGCCTCCCGGCGACGGTCAGCGCGATCGACGGGTTCTTTGAGTCCGCCGGTGATCGCGAGCGCGCACGGCGGGCCTACGAGGCCGCGATCGCCAAAAACGTGCAGGAGATCCTCGCCGTGGTGCCCGCGCAGGACATCCTGTTCCAGATCGACTTCTGCATCGAGGTCATCGACCTGGCGATCGGCGACGAGACCTACTACCCGTTCTGGGAGGACCACTCCTACGCCGAGAAGCTCGACCGGCACATGACCGAGCTGACTCGCCTGGAGGACGTCTTCCCGGAGGAGGCGCCGCTCGGCATCCACCTCTGCTTCGGGACGTGGGGTGGCTGGCCGATGGTCGACATGACCGACCTCGGCCTGTGCGTCGAGCTGGCCAACAAGGCGGTGGCGATGGCGCACCGGCATCTGGATTTCATCCACATGCCGGTCGACGTCACGTCTGCGGACGCGTTCTACGCGCCGCTGGCCGACCTGGAGGTCGGCGACACGAAGATCTACCTCGGGCTGGTCCATTTTCACGAGGAGACCCAGGACGCGTTCCGGGCGCGCGTGGCGACCGCCCAGAAGTACCTCGCCGATTTCGGTGTGGCCGCCGTCTGCGGCTACGGGCGCGCCAACCCCGACGAGGCGGGCGACATCTTCAAGATGCACGTCGAGTGCGCCGAGCTGCTGCACGCACCCGGATCGTGATTTGGGGACAGTCTGTCAAGTGAATGTGGGTGATGTTGCTTGACATGACGTATCGTGAGATATAGGTTGAGCCACCGACCCAGGCTGGAGATCTGGTCAGCGGGCCGAAAGGCTCGAGTTCTTTCTTGGAGGAGAGACACAGTGCAGAGCCTCAGGGCATTGAAAATGCTGGTCCTCGTGACGGCCGTCGCCGTCGCCGTCGCTGCGTGCGGCGGATCGAGCAAGTCATCGTCGTCGTCGTCAACGACCGCGGCGGCGGCGAATCAGACCTTCACGGGCAAGCCGGTCGTCGTATCGGTCTCGGCGTTCACGAACACCCCCCTGGGATCGGAGGCGCAGGCCTGGGCCGGGGCCAAGGCCGCCGCGCGCGCCATCAACGCCAAGGGGGGGATCAAGGGACACGAGCTGGAGATCCAGACGTGCAACAACAACGCCGATCCCAACGGCGAACTGAGCTGCGCCCGTCAGGCGGTCCAGAGCTCCGCCGTCGCCGCGGCCGGGGACCTCACCCTGTTCAACGACAAGGGCTTCCTGTCCGAGCTCGCGCACGGCGGGCTGGCGGCCGTCGGGGACTCCACGCCTGAGCCGGCGGAGGACGAACTGCCGAACTCCTACCCGATCGACTTCCCGCCCGGCGGCCTCGCCCAGTGCGCGTCGCCCGCCATCCTCAAGGCGACCGGACAGAAGACGATCGGGACGGTCATCCAGGACACGCCGGCGACCATCAACAACGGCAACCTGATCGACGCCGCCGCCCACACGCTGGGAGCGGGACCTGCGGGGAAGGTGATCGTCAATACCGGGGTCAGCGATTACGCCCCGATCGTGCAGCAGGCCTCCGGCCTGCACACCAATCTGCTGGGCGTGGTGATGGGGACCCCCGCGTTCGCCGCGTTCATGGCGGCCGGCACGTCGTCGGGCAAGAGCTTTGACATCTGCTCGATCGATGGCCTGGTGAACGGGGACCCGCTGATCAAGCTGGCCACCGCCGCCGGCAACTTCTATCTGGCCGGGTCGCTGCCGCCGCTCAGCGCCGCGCCGAAGGTTCCCGGGCTGAAGCTGTTCATCTCCGACATGAACGCCGAAGCGAGCTCGGGCGATTCGGCGGCCAGCGTGGCCCCGGCGAACTACGTCTCGACCGCGCTCCGATCGTGGCTCGCGGTCAACGTCGTCGCCCAGATCGCCGACAAGCTGCCCAACCCGACCAGCCGTGCCGCCTTCACCGCGGCGGTCGCCAAGGCCAGCCACGTCACGACCGACGGGATCCTGCCGGCGTTGAACTTCACCAAGCCCGAGGGAGCCGGACCGTTCCCCCGCGTGTTCAACCCGGACGCCTACCTGACCAAGTGGGACACGTCCAGCAAGGAGTTCATCGAGGCTCCGGGCGCCCCGATCCTCAACGGGCTCAAGTCGCTGGGCTTCTAGAGGAGCGCCGGTGACCAAACTGGAGGAGAACGTCGGCACCGCCCAGCTCTTCGAGCTGGGCATGGGCTTCATGTCGTCCAAGATGCTGTTCGTCGCCAACGAGATCGGGATCTTTCCGGCGCTGCGTGAGGGCAGCGCCGATCTCGACTCGCTGGCGGTGCAGCTCGGCATCCCCCGGCGGACCCTGCGGATGGTGGCCGACGCGATGGTCGCCCTCGGCGTTCTTGACCACGATGACGACGGCAGATACGCCAACGGTCCCGTCGCCGCGGCCCTGTTGTCCGGTGACGGGCCGACGGATGCCCGGCCCATGCTGCGCTTCTGGGATCAGATCAGCTATCACGCGTGGAGCGATCTGGAACGGATCGTGCGGACCGACACAGCGCCGGTCCTGCACGATCTGGACGCCGCGCGCCAGACGGTCTTCTCCGAGGGCATCGCCGCCGCCACGGCTGCCGCCGCCGCGACCATCTGCGCGGTCTACGACTTCGGTGCCCACACGCGCGTGCTCGACGTCGGAGGCGGCACCGGTTCCATCCTGGCGCTGGTGCTGGCCGATAATCCACACCTTCACGGCACGCTGGTCGACGCGCCGGAGGTCACCGACATCGCCCGGACGCAGCTGGCCCAGACCGATGTCGCAGACCGCGTCTCGGTGGTGAGCGCCGACCTGCTGTCCGATGCGCTGCCGTCGGGCCACGATGTCGTGCTGTTGTCGCACGTCGTCCATTACTTCCGTCCCGACGGCAACGCCAAGCTCGTCGAGCAGATCCGCGCCGCGGTCGAGCCGGGGGCACGGCTCGTGATCATGGACTTCTGGACCAATGACACGCACACAGCGCCGCTGACGGCGGTGCTGATGGCCGGTCAGTTCCTGACCAGCATGCACGGTGACGTGTTCAGCGAGGAGGAGATGATCGGCTGGCTGCAGCCGGCTGGATGGAGGTACGTCGAGAGTGTCGGGCTGCCGGGCCTGGCGGACTCCCTGATCATCGCCGAGGCCGTCTGACGGTCGGCGTCCCGTCGTGCCTGAACCGATGTCACCTCAACTGAAAAACCCATACGCAGGAGGAAAACGTGTCTGAACAGACCATCAGCCCGCAGCGCGCCGTCGGTGACGTGCACCTTGTCGGCAGCCTGCCGTTTCCCGATGCCGAGTCGGCGTTTCGTGCGGCCGCCAACGGCCTGGGCGACCGCATCGCCGGTCTGCCCGATGGCGAGCCGGCGCAGCGCAAGTTCTGGGTCAACTACATGCCGCAGTTCATCTTCTCAAACCATCCGGATCTGACCGCGATCCACGTTCCGGATGCGGGCGGGCCCGAAGCCCAGCCCGAGCAGGACGAAGGGGTGCGTCCGGGGGCGGCCCTGGCCTACCGCTGGACGTTTAAGATCAACGACGACGTCGATGACTTCCGCATCGAGCTCGGGTACGGGCAGTTCGCGCTGGAGTCCTGGGCGACGTTCAAGCGGCTGCGCGACGCGGGGGAGATCCCCGCCGGAACCCGTTTCCAGGTCAGTCTGCCGTCGATCAACAGTGCGATCGATTTCTTCTTTGAGTCAGCTGAGGATCGCGAGCGTGCCCGCCGAGCCTATGAGAAGGCGATCGCCGCGAACGTGCAGGAGATCCTGGCGGTGGTCCCGGCCGCGGACATCCTGTTCCAGATCGACTTCTGCAACGAGGTCATCGACCTGGCGATCGGCGACGAGACCTACCTCCCGTTCTGGGAGCCTCACACCTACGCCGAGAAGCTCGAGATGTACATGACCGAGCTGACCCGGTTGGAGGACGTCTTCCCGGAGGAGGCGCCGCTGGGGATCCACCTCTGCTTCGGGACCTGGGGTGGCTGGCCGATGGTCGACATGACGGACATGAGCCTGTGTGTCGAGTTGTCAAACCGGGCGGTCGCCGGGGCCCATCGGCAGCTGGACTTCATCCACATGCCGGTCGATGTGACGTCGGCCGATGCGTTCTACGCGCCGCTGGCCGACCTGGAGGTCGGCAACACCAAGATCTACCTCGGCCTGGTGCACCACCACGAGGAGACCAACGACGCGTTCGAGGCGCGCGTCACCACGGCCAAGAAGTACCTCAGCGACTTCGGCGTCGCCGCCGTCTGCGGCTACGGACGCGTCAACCCCGACGAGGCGGGCGACATCTTCAAGATGCACCTCGAGTGCGCCGATCTGCTCCACACCAGCGGGTCATAGACCGCCCCCGCCACCACCTCGCACAGGATCCCGGGGGGCACGCCGTCCCCCGGGGTCGCCTCACCGGCTGACCGACGGTGCGCGGGTCAGGTGCGTCCCACCCCGCCGTCGATCAACAGCGTCTGACCCGTCATGAACGACGCCTCGTCGGAGACCAGGAAGGCAAGCGCGCCCGACAGATCTGACGGAAGCTGGGTGCGCTTGATCGACTGGATCTGCAACACCCCCTCGAACATGCCCGTCTCGGCGTAGGGGCGAGTCCCGGGGCTCATCGTCAGGCCCGGGGCGATCGCGTTGATCGTGATCTGGTCGGGGGCGATCTCCGGCGCCAGGCTGCGGACCAACCCCGTGATCGCGCCCTTGCTGGCGACGTAGTGCACTGCGCCCGGAACGCCGGTGTTGAACATCCCCGACGTCATCGCGACGATGCGGCCCCAGCCGCGAGCTCGCATGGTGGGCAGGAAGGTCTGGGTGAGGAGGAACAGCCCCTCGACGTTGACCGCCTGGACACGCCGCCAGTCGGCCAGTCCGATCTCCTCAAACGGCTGGAACGGATAGATCCCGGCGTTGTGGACGATGATGTCCGCGCCGCCGAAGTCCTGCACCGCATCGAACAGCTCGGCGAAGCTCTCCGGCGACGTCACGTCGCAGGAGACGGCGATCCCCTCGCTCCCCGCGTCGGCGACGAGCGTCAGGGTGTCGGTCGCGTCGAGGATGTCGGCGACGACGACGCGGATCCCGTCCTGCGCCAGCCGGCGGGCGAGTTCCCGGCCGATGCCCTGGGCGGCGCCGGTGACGACGGCGGTCCGCGGGCTCATACCTCGAACACCTTCTGCGCGATCCCGTGCAGAGGGGACGACGGCCCGTCGGACTCGACGAACACGTTGTCGCAGAGCCAGTACGCGGCGCCCGCGTGCACGTACATGGGGTGCACCGCGATGAGCATGCCGGCCGCCAGGCTCATCGACTCGTCGCCGCGCACGAGCGGGCGCTCGACGATGTCGTATCCCTGGCTATGGCAGCCCAGACGCCGTTCCTCGGGCCGCTCGTGCGCGCGCAGAAACGCGTTGTAGTCGGCGTCGACCTGGCGGGCCGACGCCCCCGGGCGCAGCATGTCGGCGTAGCGCTGCCAGGTCTGCACCACGCGGGCATGCTCCTCCAGCAGCTCATCGCCGGCCGATCCGATCACGATCGTGCGGCCGATCTCGGCGTACATCCCGTCAGGTCCGCTCGGCTCGATGAGGATCGTGAGGCGGTCGCCGGACTCAAGGACCCGGTTCTGGTGTCGAGGGGGCTTGAAGATGGCCGGCTGGCCGGGCGGGGCAGATCCGACCATCACCGGACCGTGCTCGCTGCCACCGGCGCGCGCCACGGCCAGGGCGGCCGCGGCCACCTCCCACTCCCGGCGTCCCGGCTCGATCGCGTCCAGGGCCGCGTGGAAGGCGGCGACCTGAAGCTCGACGCTGCGGCCGATCGCCTCCCGCTCGTAGTCGGACTTGACCGCCTTGACCGGATCGACGACGTCGGCGGCGTCGACGAAGCCGGCCGAGGGCAGCTGCTCCTTGACGTGCCCCAGCAGCGCATAGGGCATCTGCGCGAGTCCGACGAGGCCGATCTGACCCGCGGCGAAGGGTGTCAGCGCCCGCGCGATCTGCTCGCCATCGTACGTCGAGGTATATGACGCGGAGGCGAAGCTCGACGTGCTGAGGATCCGCTCCACGCCGTAGAGCTGTGCGTCCTCGCTGGGTGAGACGGTCCGATCGTCGCCTTGGGGACCGTGGGCGACGAGCGTCATCGGCCCCTCGCGGGGGAAGATGACGCTGAGCGGATAGCCGCCCGAGGTGGACATGTCGCAGACGTACTTGACGTAGCCGCCCAATCCGTCCAGGTGGTTGTGGACGAGCAGGACGTCGAGGCCCGCGCGCTCCATGCCGCGCCGCAGCTCCCGCCAGCGGCGCTCCAGCTCGGCCTCGGGCGTCAGCCAGCGAACCGTCTCCGCGCGCCGGGAGGCGAAGTCCTGCGCGTCAGCGGCGCGCCCCGCGGTCAACGGCCACCGCCGAGGTGGCCGCGGAAATGCGCCACCGTGCGATCCCAGGTGGCCCCGGCCGGATCTGACGGATCAGACAGGTCGGCATCTCCCAGGAACGCGTGACCGAGACCCGGCAGGACCTCGTAGGCGAAGTCGGGGTTGACCCGAGCTGCCCGCTCGGTGTAGGCGTCGACGTTGTCCATCCCGACGGCGTGGTCCTGGTCGCCCCAGAAGGCGAGCACCGGGCCGCTCAGCGTGTCGACGAGGTCGATCGGTGGTGGCGCGGGCATCTGGAGTGTCGGGTTCGGGGCGGGGAAGGCGTAGTAGACGACGGTGGCGAGATCCTGCTGCATCGAGGCCAGATCCAGGGCGAACGTCCCGCCCATGCAGAACCCCAGGATCCCGATTGTGGACCCACCATTCTCGTCCGCCAGCCAGCTCATCGCCTGACGCAGGTCGTCGAGCGTGCGTCGCTCGTCGAGGCGCTGGCGGCGTCCGAACGCCGCCTGGACGTCGCCCAGCGCCACCGGTCCCTCGCGGAAGAAGAAGTCGGGCAGCAACGCGCGAAAGCCGGCTGTGGTCAGCAGCGCGGACAGATGCTCATAGAACGGGGTCGGCCCGAACATGTCCGCCGCGACCAGCACGGCCGGCATGTCGGCCGCTCCGGTCAGGACACCCGGCATCACACCGTCGGCCACCGGGATGCCGACGTCCTGGCGGTGCACGGAGATTGCGGCTTGGCCCTGCGGAACGTCACTGTGACACATCGAACTCTCGCTTTCGGTTCGGGGCTCTCACGCGGCCACGGGGGTCCCTCGCCACGCCGGGCGGGGCAGCCCGAAGTAGTCGCGCAGCGTGCTGCCCGAGTACTCGGTGCGCATGATTCCGCGCCGCTGCAGCTCCGGCACGACCAGCTCGACGAACCGCTGCCACTGTCCCGGGAAGTAGGCCGGCTGCACGTTGAACCCGTCACACGCCCCGTTG
>CAZZYU010000008.1:0-8175 GCA_964658375.1 uncultured Acetobacteraceae bacterium
CCGAGCAGATCGTCGAGGCGCTGGGGACGATGAAGGGCGTCGCGATGAAGGTCGGCCAGGTGATGTCGTTCCTCGACGTCGGCCTGGTCCCCGACGAGTACCGGGAGGAGTTCCAGCGCAAGCTGGCCGCGCTGCGCGACGCCGCCCCCACGGTCACCTTCAAGGACATGCGCACGGTGATCGAGGAGGAGCTGGGCGAGAAGCTCGCCGACGTCTTTGAGGACTTCGACGAGGAGCCGATCGCGGCCGCCTCGATCGGGCAGGTCTACCACGCGCGGCTGCTCGACGGCCGCGACGTCGCGGTCAAGGTCCAGTACCCCGGCGTGGACGCCGCGGTGCGCGCCGACATGTCGAATCTGGGGCTGATCCTGCGCCTGGCCAAGCGGATCGCGCCCGGCATGGATCCCAAGGCGATCGGCGAGGAGATCCGCTCGCGGATCGGCGACGAGCTCGACTATGAGCTGGAGGCCCAGAACCAGCGCGCGCTGGCGCGGATCTTCCGCGGCCACCCGTTCATCGTCATCCCCGACGTGATGACCTCGCTGTCGCACGCGCGGCTGATGGTCTCCGAGTACGTCCACGGCACCGGCTTCGAGGAGCTCAAGAAGTACCCGCAGGGGGAGCGTGATCGGATCGGCGAGATGATCTTCCGCTTCTACTTCAGCTGCCTGTATCGCCACGGCCAGTTCTCGGGCGACCCGCACCCGGGCAACTCGATGCTGCTGCGCGACGGCCGCATGGCGTTCTTTGACTTCGGCCTGTTCAAGCGGATGCCGCCGGGCTCGGTGGAGCTCGAGATCGCGATCGCGCGCGCGATCATCGAGGGCGACTCGGAGACGATCATGACGCTCGGCACCGAGGTCGGCTTCTTCCGCGATCCGAGCAAGTTCAATCCCGACCGCGTGCTCGCCCACTTCCGCGCCGCCACCTCGTGGTACACCAGCGACCGGGAGATCCAGCTCACGCCCGAATACGCGACCCAGGTGCTGATCGACATGAGCGATCCGCGCTCGGAGTACTTCGGCTACCTGCGCCAGGAGTCCGCGCCGCCCGACCACATCTTCGGCCGGCGCATGGAAGTGCTCACGCTCGCGGTGATCGCCCAGCTGCGTGCGGTCGGCAACTTTCACCAGATCGCGCGGGAGTGGTTCTATGAGGACCCGCCGGCGACCGAGCTCGGCGAGCAGGAAGCCGCGTTCTACGCGGCCCAGGCGGCCTGAACCCGCCGACGTCTGCGCCTGACCTGATCGGCCCGACAGGCCGCCTTAAGGCCGGCGCGCAGCCGTCCGATATTCGCTGTAATGCCGTTCCTGCGCCCGCTCACGCTCGCGCTGGCCGCGCTCGCCGCGCTCCTCGCGCTCACGCTCCCGGCCTCCGCCGGGGCTCACTTCTACGCACAGGACACCGGCTTTCGCCTCAGCGCCGCCGCCTACACGGTCCCCCAGACCGCGGGCGATGCGGTGATCACGATCGAGCGCACCGATACGGCCCGGGAGGCGCAGATCCGCTACGAGACGCTGCCGGGGACGGCGATCCGTCGTCTGGACTACACCCCGGTGAAGTCGATGATCGACTTCCTGCCCGGCCAGTCGAGCGCGAGCTTCTCCATCCCGATCGTCAACCACAACGCCGTCGAGATCCCCAAGACGATCCGGATCGCACTGTTCGGTCCCCATTCGGAGGGCGTCGGGACGCCGTACACCGCGACGCTGACGATCACCACCGGCGCCGTCGCCACCGACGCGCGCAATCCGCTCAACCCGCTGGACCTGACGGTCCCCCCGCCGGCCTCGGACCCGCTGCGCGGCGCGACGCCGTTCATCGACTGGAGAGACGGCCTGGCTGACGTCTGGCAGCGCCGCCTCGCGCGCGAGGGTCACCCCGCCGAGGCGGCGATGATGGGCGTCATCGCGCGGGAGCCCGAGGTGCACCGCTGGGGCAACTGGACCGGGCCCCACGTCGGCCTGCAGGTCTCCCAGTACCTGACGCGGACCCAGACCGAGGAGCCGGGTACGGTGCCCGAGTTCGCCACCTACTACCTGGTCCAGCAGAAGCGCATCCATCCCGAGTGTCATCACTACTCCGACCCGCCGTGGCGCCAGCGGGCCTACCTGCGCTGGGTCCGGCGCCTGGCCGCCGGGGTGGGCAACTTCCACGCGATCATGTTCGAGGAGATGGACTCGCTGATCACCGTGGGCTGCCTGAGCCACCACGGCCTGACGGTCCGCCTGCACGAGCTGCGCGAGGCCAACGAGATCCTGTCCAAGGTCCCCCACCTGGTCGTCTACGAGGACGCCGGCGCCGCCGACGCGCTGCCCGCCCCCTACATGGCCAGCCTGCTGCGCCGCGCCGGGGTCAACCTGATCCAGGGCTTCTTCCTGAACTCGACGCACTTTGACTGGACGATGCACGAGGTCGACTACGGCGAGGTGATCTCGCGGCTGACCGGGGGCACGCACTTCGTCGTCAACACGGCCGAGAACGGCCAGGGCCCGCTGCACCCCAGAGATCGCGTCAAGGACGGCAACGAGATCATCTGCGATCCGCCCGGGCGCGGACTGGGCCCGCTGCCCACCTTCAACACCGGCCTGCCCAACGTCGACGCGTTCGCCTGGATCGCCAACCCCGGCAAGTCGGGCGGGGGCTGCGGCGAGGGCTACGCCCCGATCGGGGACTTCGATCCGCGGCTGGCGCTGGAGCTTGTGCGCCACCGCGACTTCAAGGTCCGGTAGCGAGCGGCCGATCACCGTCGATGAGCCCGTCCCGCGCTCCGCGCGCGGGGCGGGCGGTCCTCTTCAGTGGACCACGACACCTCGTGGACCACGAGACCCCGCTAGACCTCCTGGACCTGAAACAGGCTGGTCGTGCCCGGCCGGCCGCTGGGCAGGCCGGCGGTGATCCCGATGCGCTCGCCGCGCTTCACCCAGCCCAGCTCCACGACGCGTTGCGCGGACGCGGCGATCAGCTCCTCGGTCACCTCATAGCGGGGGATCGAGGCCGACTGGACCCCCCACATGAAGTTGCAGCGGCGCACCGTCTCGCGGCCCGGCGACAGGCAGTAGATCGGAACGTTGGGCCGGTGGGCGGAGATCAGCCGCGCCGAGCGCCCCGACAGCGTCGGGATCACGAGCGCGGCCAGACCGAGGTCCCGGGCCGCCGAGCAGGCGCCGTAGGCGATCGTGTAGGCGGGGTCTCGCGCATCGCGGCGGACCCGCTCCTCGTTCCAGCGGTCATAGGGCAGCGTGGTCTCGGTTCGCTCGGCGATCGAGGCCATCATCGCCACCGCCTCGACCGGATAGTTGCCGACCGCGGTCTCCTGGGAGAGCATCACCGCGTCGGTGCCGTCGAGGATCGCGTTGGCGACGTCGGTGGCCTCGGCGCGGGTGGGACGTGACGAGTTGACCATCGAGTCGAGCATCTGGGTCGCGGTGATCGACGGGCGCGCGAGCCGCCCGGCGGTGCGCAGCAGCTGCTTCTGGACGATCGGCACATCCTCGATCGGCAGCTCGATCCCGAGGTCGCCGCGGGCGACCATCACGACATCGGCGGCGCGGATGATCTCGACGGAGTTCTCGACCGCCTGGGGCTTTTCGATCTTGGCGATCAGCGGCAGCCGGGTGTGCTTGCGAACCTCGAGCACGTCTTCGGGCTCACGCACGAACGACAGCGCGACCGCGTCGACGCCGATCGACTCCCCGAAGCGGAGCATGTCCAGATCCTCCTCGGGCACCGCGGCCAGCCCCCGGGTGGAGCCGGGGATGTTCAGACCCTGGCGGTTGGCGACGGTGCCGCCGACCTCGACGCTCGTGTCGATCTCACCGACGCCGCGGCGGATCGCGTCCACCCGCAGGCGGATGGCGCCGTCGGCGAGGTAGATGATGTCCTGCGGATCAAGCGCATCGGCCAGCCCCGCCCAGGACACCGACATGCGCGTGTGGTCGCCGACCTCGGTGGAGCCGCACACGAGCGCCAGCCGCTCGCCGGGCTTGAGCTCGGCGATGTCGTCGCGCAGCGAGCCGATGCGCAGCTTGGGCCCCGGCAGGTCCTGGAGGATCGCCACCGGGCGCCCGACCGCCCGGGAGGCGGCGCGGACCCGCTCGGCGTTCTCGGCGTGCAGCTCGCGGCTGCCGTGGGAGAAGTTGAAGCGGGCGACGTCCAGCCCCGCCTCGATCATCCGCTCCAGGATCTCGGGCTCACGGGAGGCCGGTCCGATGGTGGCGACGATCTTGGTGCGGCGACCCATGCAGAGCGCACGCTAGCTCACGCCGGGCACCCGGGTGATTAACGGGTTGTGAGCGTTCACACGAGGACCGGCTCGCCATCGGCGGTGATCTGACCGCCGTCGCGCAGATCGCAGATCAGGTCCCAGTGAACCGCCGAGACGTTGGTGGCGCCGGTCTCGGGATAGGAGCGGCCGAGCGCCAGGTGGACGGTGCCGGCCATCTTCTCGTCGAACAGGATGTGGCCGGTCGCCCGATCGATCCCGGTATTGGTGCCGATCCCCAGCTCGCCGAGCAACCGAGCGCCGCCGTCGGTGGCCAGCACGGCGTCGAGGTAGGCCTGACCCTGCGCGGCGGTCGCGGTCACCACCTCGCCGTCGCGGAAGCTCAACTCCACCCCGGAGACGCGCACGCCGGGCGGTGCGCTGGGCACGGTGAAGCGGATCGTCCCGTTGGCCGAGGCCTCGTGGGGCCCGGTGAACACCTCGCCGGACGGCATGTTGCGCCGGCCGTCGGAGTTGATCCAGGTGCGCCCGCCGACGTCGAGGGTGATGTCGGTGCCGTCGGCCTGGATGCGGATCTGGCGCGCCGGCGCCAGACGCGCGACCAGCGCCTCCTGGCGCCGTGACAGCTCACTCCAGGCCGCGGCCGGAACGGGCCGGTCCAGGAACAGGGCGCGGCTGACGAACTCGGCGTAGTCGTCGGTGGCCATCCCCGCCTGCCGGGCGAGCGCGGGCGTCGGCCACAGCGTGAGCGCCCAGCGCCGGTTGCGGCGCAGCTCGCTGACGGCGGAGCGGCCGACGCCGGCGCGGGTGATCAGCGCCGGGTCGACGGCGGCCAGTGCGGCGGTGTCGGCCGGCGCCTCGATGCGCAGCGTCGCGTCGACGGACTCCATCTCGGCCAGCTGCACCGGGGCGGCGCCGTCGAGATGGCGGGCGCGGGCATGCGCGTAGAACGCCGGCTCCCACGCCGGGGAGGCCATGCGCATCACCGGCCACGCGTCGCGCTGCAGCAGCGCCGCGTGCAGTGCGTCGAGCAGCGGCTCGGCGAGGCGGGTCGAGCTGACCAGCACCTGCTGGCCGGCCTGCACCTCCAGGCACCAATCGCACAGCAGCGCCGCGAACGCCTGCGGGTCGGGGGCCGCGCTCACGGCGCCGGCATCTCCGGGAAGTGCGCGGCGAGCTGGGCGCGCACGGACTCCAGCACGAACGCGCGCTCGGCCGCGCTGGCCATCCGGTAGCGGCCGAGCAGCTCCTGCTGGCGAGCGCTCGTGACCCCGGCGATCGTCCAGCTGACGGTCAGGTGCTCAAACAGCAGCTCGATCGCGCGCTGTCGGGCGTCCTCGCGGTCAAGCCCTGAGGCGAGCGTGTCGGCGTAGCGGCGACGGGTCGCCGGGGTCAGCGACCCGCGCAGCTCCAGGACGTTGCCGTCGGCGTCGGCGTAGGACGTCGTCGGCGCGCTCGGCGCGCTCGGTGCGTGGGGCGCCGAGCTGCGGCTGCGCTGGCGGCCGCGCTTACCCATCGAACGTCAGGGCAGCGGCGCCTGCGCCGCGGCGCGCAGCTGGCCGTCGACGTCGCCGGTCACCGGGTCGGCGTGGCCGGCCCAGACCACCGACGGACGCAGGTCGGCGAGCTTTGTGATCGAGGCCCGGGCGCGCTCGGTGCTCTGGTCAAACGCGGGGTGCGGGACCCGCGGACCGCCCTTGCGCCCGGTCTGGATGTCGAGCGTGTAGACCGCGTCTGAGCACAGGACCAGGCCGTCTGACGCGCGGTGCAGGCCGATCAGACCCGGCGCGTGGCCCGGCAGCTCGACGACGGTGAACCCGGCGATCTCGTCGCCCTCGGCGACGGTCCCCGCGATCGGCACCGGGCCGCCGTCCCAGACGGGAAGCAGGCGCGCATAGAGCGGCCGCGCGTAGGGGCGCAGCCGCGCCAGGTCGAAGTAGTCGCGCAACGAGGCCGGCGACTGCGCGGCGGCGCGCTCGGCCTCGTGGCAGTAGATGGGCGCCTCCAGCCCCGGCGCGGCGCCCCGGTGGTCGGCGTCGGCGTGGCCGAGCACGACCCGCTCGATGCCGCCCAGGCGCGCGGCCGCAGCGCGGATCGCGCCGGCCATCCCGTCGATCCCGGCGTCGAACACCGTGACCCCGTCCGCGCCCTCGATCAGGTACACGTTGAACGTCTTGAGCGGAAAGCCGCCGCGCAGCACCCAGACGCCGGCGGCGACCGGCTCGGCCTCGCCGCCGTGGACGAGCTGCTCAACCCGCGTGCGTGTGTTGACCAGGCCGGCCAGGCGCCGCTGCGCCGGCGAGCCGGTCGGCGGCAGCAGCCCGAGCTGACGCGCGACGCTGCCGGAGTCGCTGTAGGCGTCGTTGTGCACGATCAGGCCGTCCTCGATCGTCAGCACGTCACAGCCCTCGATCGCGATCCGGCCGTGGTTGGCCGCCAGTCCCTCGATCTGCCCCGGCCCGGCGAACGTGCCGGTGGCACGCCAGCGCACGGCCGTCCGGCCGCGCCCGGTGGTGAGCTCGAGCACCTCCAGCGCGAAGTCCGGGAACGCCTCGAACAGTCCGCCGAAGTACTCGCGGATCCCCTCGGGAGCGACCAGCTCCCGGTCGCCGACGAGGCGGTCGACCGCGCCGGGCTTCCAGAGGGCGACGGCCGCGTCGAGGTCGTGCGCGTTCTGCGCGGCGAAGTAGGCCCGGGCGATCTCAGCGGTCGTGGTCGGCACGAGGCGCCGAGTCTACGCATCCGGCCATCCGCAACCTTGACACACTCGTGTCAAGGTAGCTACAGTGGCGCCATGCGTATCGACCAGATCCTCGAGTCGGCCGACGAGCCGGTCTTCTCGTTTGAGTTCTTTCCTCCCAAGAGCGTCGCCGGCGAGCGCGTGCTCGGCCTCGCCCTGGAGTCCCTGCGCCAGCTGTCGCCCGACTTCGTGTCGGTCACCTACGGCGCCGGCGGCAGCACCCGAGCGCGCACGCTGGAGCTGACCAAGTGGATCAAGCAGGAGCTCGGGATCGAGGCGATGGCCCACCTCAGCTGCGTCGGATCCACACGCGAGGAGCTGCGCGCGACGCTCGACGACATGACCGAGGCCGGAATCGAGAACGTGCTCGCGCTGCGCGGCGATCCGCCGCGGGGCGAGACCGAGTGGCGCCCGCACCCCGGTGGCCTGACCTACTCGACCGAGCTGGCCGAGCTGATCCACGAGAGCTATGACGCGTGCGTCGGCGGGGCGTGCTTTCCCGAGGTCCATCCCGAGGCCCCCGACCTTTCCCATGACCTCCGCTTCCTGAAGGCCAAGACCGACAGCGGCGTCTCGTTTCTGATCACGCAGCTGTTCTTCGACGCCGAGCTGTACTTCCGCTTCGTCGAGGAGGCCCGGGCGGCCGGCATCGACGTTCCGATCCTGCCGGGGATCATGCCGGTCACCAACCTGCGTCAGATCACGACCATGACCGAGATGTGCGGGGCCGAGATTCCCGCGGCGCTGCGCGAGGCGCTGGAATGGCGCTCGCACGACCCCGAGGCGGTGCTCCAGCTGGGCGTCGCCTACGCGACCTTGCAGTGCGCCGAGCTGCTGGCCGGCGGGGCCCCCGGAATCCACTTCTACACCCAGAACCGCTCTCACGCCACGCGGGCGATCCTGTCCGCGCTCAAGCTGCAGCGTCCGTGGGAGTCGCGGACGCGGCCCGCGGTGCGCGCCACCGCCTGACGGCGCGCCGTCGATGCACGGCATCTCCGAGCGTGGGTCGCGCTGCTCTGAGCGCAGCCTCGTCCGATCGCACCCTCAAGCCTTGACGCGCGCTTTCGACGTCCTATTTGAGACGTCGTACAGATAAGACATATCGACAAGACAAGCGGCTCATCCAGGTGGAGCCGGGGCCGGTTTTGGGTAAGTCATGTCGGTACTCACGCCTCTCGTGGGGTTCTTCGGTCCCGGCTCGCACCACCAA
>CAZZYU010000008.1:8275-58238 GCA_964658375.1 uncultured Acetobacteraceae bacterium
CATGTCGGTACTCACGCCTCTCGTGGGGTTCTTCGGTCCCGGCTCGCACCACCAAAGGGCACAATGAGCACCGACTCGGAAGAGATCACGATCAGCCGGTGTGAGAGCATCGCTCTCGCGCAGGAGTCGCGTGAGGCGCGCGATCTCGATGAGCAGCTTGCGGGCGAGTTGAGACACGACCGTCCGGCCGGCGAGACGAGCTCAGCCGGCTATCTGCGCGTGCTCGGCGATCGTCCCCGGTTGCCGTTGACTGTTGAGCGGCGGCTGGTCGAGGCTGCGCAGGACGGTGATCCACGCGCTCGAGAGGAGCTGGTCGAGGCCTTCCTGCCGCTGATTGCGACGGTCGCGCGCATCTACCGCGGGTCGGCGAGCATCACCCGGGTCGAGTTGCTTCAGGAAGGGGTGGTCGGACTGCTGCGAGCGCTTGAACGGTATGACCCGAACTTGGGAGCGCCGTTCTGGAGTTACGCGTCGTGGTGGGTGCGCCAGGCGATGCAGCAGCTGATCGCCGAGTTGACCCGGCCGACGGTGCTCTCCGATCGCACGCTCCGGCACCTCGCGCAGCTCAAGCGGGCGCACGGCGACTACCTGCAACGTCACGCGCACGAGCCGACCGCCAACCAGCTCGCGACCGACACCGGTCTCTCCCACACGCGGGTCGACGAGCTGCTCACACTGGAACGGATCCCGCAATCGATGAACGAGCCGGTCACGGGCGCCGACGGCGAGATCGGCGCGTTCGGCGACCTGTTGGCGGACCCGCTCGCCGAGGACGCCTATGAGCAACTGCTGGACCACTCAGAGATTGAACAGGTTCGGGCGCTGCTCGGCAGCCTCAACCAGCGCGAGCGGATGATCCTCCGCAAGCGCTACGGGCTCGACGGCGAGGCGCAGTCACTGCGAGAGGTCGGCGAGCAGATCGGCCTGTCCGGCGAACGTGTGCGCCAGATCGAGAATCGCGCGCTCGGCAAGATCCGCGCCGCCGCGAGCCGCGGAGCACGCACGTCGTAGCCGGGATCTGACGCGTCCACCGCTATTCCCGCGGGCAGCCCGCCGGCGAACTGAGGACTTGTCACGGCGCGACTGAGATCTATTAGCCATGGGGAAGGCAAAACCCCAAGGCTTTCATGGGAGGTTCGCATGGCACTGATTCACTGGGAGCCGGTCTCTGAGCTCAACACCATCCAGAACGAGATGAACCGGCTCTTCAATACCTTCTTCGACCAGCCCCACCAGACCGGCCGCGGCAACGGCACGACGCAACGCTGGCTGCCAGCGATGGATCTCGTCGAGACCGCTGATCACTACGTCCTGCGCGCCGATCTCCCTGGGCTCTCCGACGGAGACGTCAACGTCCAGCTCGAAGACAACGTGCTCACCCTGTCGGGAGAGCGCAGGACCGAGCACGAGGACCAGCAGGAGGGCTACTACCGGCTCGAACGCGCGTCCGGCGCGTTCTCCCGATCGCTGACCCTGCCCGACGGCGTCGACCCCGACGGTGTCCACGCCCATTTCGACCGGGGCGTGCTCGAGATCTCGATCCCCAAGCCCGTCCAGCGCAAACCACGAAAGGTCGCGATCAGCATCGCCGACAGCGCCCCGGCAGCGACAATCGAGTCCGGCGGGACGCAGGCGGGCAACGGAGCCAACTCCCACGAGCCGGCTCTCGCCGGCCAGTGACCGAACCCGTCTTGTCCGTGCACGACCGCGACCTATGAGTCCGTCCATGAGCGACACAGCGACAACCGAGATTGCTCCGCCGGTCGATTGTCACGGGTCCTCAGATCGATCCGGGCCCCCACGCCCACCGGGGCATAGGACCGTGACCGCGGAGTTTCCAAACGGGCCGAGTTTCGGCCCGTTTTCTCTTGACGGGAGCCCGCCAGCTCTCACCCGAGGTCGGCGCCGACCAGTGACATGACCGTCACGTCGACGCGGCCGTCGCGGTCTTGCAGGTAGCCGCGCAGCACGCCCTCCTGGGCAAAGCCGGCGGCGTGCGCGGCCCGGCGCATCGTCTCGTTGGCCGGGTCGACGAGGATCTGGACCCGTTCCAGGCCGCACTGCGTGAGCAGCCAGCGGCCGGCGAGCCCGAGCGCGGCGGCGGCCAGGCCCCGTCCCCGGTCACGAGGAGCGATCCAGATCTCCAGCTCGGCGCGGCGATGGTCCCAGTCGAGATCGTGGACGTCGACCTGGCCGCGGCACTCGTCGCTGATCGCGTCCCCCGCCCGCGCCAGGATCGTCAGCCACAGCTCGGCGCCGGCGGCGCGCAGCGCGGCGGAGCGCTCGACGCGGCGACCGAGCTCGGCCCCGCTCGGGGGGCGAGCGAGCCCCAGCCGGCGGTACAGCGTCGGGTCGTCCTGGTGGGCGATCAGGACCTCGGGGATGTCGCGGTCGGCGGCCAGGCGCAGCGCCACCGTCTCGTCGGTGAGCGGGGTGGACAGATCGGGAAACGACGGCATGTCAGCGGCGGACCGTATCTTGCGCGGGGCGATGTCGGAGATCGAGTACACCGTGCGGCGCTCGGCCCGGGCCCGCCGGGTCCGGGTCACGGTCGACGCCGCGCGCGGTGTGCAGGTCGTGCTTCCGCGCCGTGCGCCCGACCGCGAGGCCGCGGCGGCGGTCCGGGAGCTCGGGCCGTGGATCCGCCGGCGGGTCGGCGAGCTGGCGCGCGCCCGGGAGACGGTGGCGGCGCGCGGCGACACGCTGCCCTACCTGGATCAGCTGCTCACGGTGTGCCCGCAGCCGGGGCGCAGCCGGGTGCATCGTCGCGGCGGGGAACTGCTCGTGCCCGCCGGACCCGAACGCGAGGCGGCCCTGGAGCGCTGGTACCGCCACGCCGCCCGCGAGGAGGTCATCGCCCGCCTGGACCGCGCGTGCGCAATCGCCGGCCTGACCTATGAGCGCCTGACGATCCGCGGGCAGCGCACGCGCTGGGCCAGCTGCTCGCCGGGCCGCGCGATGTCGTTCAACTGGCGGCTGCTGCTCGCGCCCGAGGCGATCCTCGACTACGTCGTCTGGCACGAAGTCTGTCACCTGGAGATCATGGACCACTCGCCGCGGTTCTGGTCCCTGCTGGAGCGCCACTGCCCTGACTACCGCATCCACCAGGAGTGGCTGCGCCGGCACGGGCAGACACTGGTGCTCTCCGTGGCCGCACCGCAGGGGAGCGGCGGGGCGTGATCGCTACGCGGCCAGCGCGCCCGCGCCGCAGTCGGCGCCGGCGTGCTCGGCGCCGGGAAGCGCGAACTCCATCTCCGACAGCCCGCCGACGCGCCAGCGCTCGATCGGTCCGACGGCGAGACGCTCGAACAGCCGGTGAATCGGGATGTTGTCGGAGAGCATCGAGGCGCGAAAGCGCTTGACCCCGCGCGCGACGGCGGCTTGAGCGAGCCGGGCGACCAGCTCGCCCCCCATGCCCTGGCCCTGGTAGTCGTCGTTGACGACGATCGCGACCTCGGCGACCTCGCGGTCGTCGGGCAGCCGGACAAAGCGCGCGACGGCGACGATCGGCTCGCCCTCCTGGTCAGGCAGCGTGGCGACCAGGGCGAAGTGGTCACAGCCGTCGATGTCCACCAGGTACCGCGCGTCGGCGTCGCTCAGGTACGGCTTGGCGGCGAGGAATCGCCGGTAGCGCGTCTCGGGCGAGAGCCGGTGATGATGGTCGCGCAGGCGCTCACAGTCATCGGCACGGATCGTGCGGATGCTGACCCCGGGTGCGGGGCAGCGGAGCGTGGCGAACTCGTCGACGGCAGGGCGCGGGGACACAACACGAACATACGTGCCCCTCGCCCACCCATCTGTGGCAGTGGTCACGGTCTGAAGCCACGGAGCTTCAGACCGTGATAGTGCCTCGTGCGGTTGGTCAGCCGCGCTGCCCCATCGGCACGTAATCCAGTCCGCGCTGACCCGTGTAGATCTGACGCGGCCGGGAGATCTTCTGCTCCTTGTCGTCGATCATCTCCAGCCACTGGGCGATCCAGCCGCTGGTGCGACCGATCGCGAACAGCACCGGGAACATCTCGACCGGCATTCCGAGCGCCTCGTAGATCAGCCCGGAGTAGAAGTCGACGTTGGGGTAGAGCTTGCGCGAGATGAAGTAGTCGTCCTCCAGCGCGATCTTCTCCAGCTCGGTGGCGATGTCCAGCAGCGGGTTCTTGCCCGTGACCTCGAACACCTCGTCGACGGCCTTCTTGATGATCTTGGCGCGCGGGTCGAAGTTCTTGTAGACCCGGTGGCCGAAGCCCATCAGCTTCTCGTTGCCCTCCTTCACGCCCTTGATGAAGTCCGGGATGTTCTCCTTGGTCTTGATCCGGCGCAGCATTCGCAGCACCGCCTCGTTGGCCCCACCGTGCAGCGGGCCGTAGAGCGCTGCGATCCCGGCGGCGGTCGCCGAGTAGGGGTCGACCTGGGAGGAGCCGACGCTGCGCACCGCGCTGGTGGAGCAGTTCTGCTCGTGGTCGGCGTGCAGGATGAACAGCACGTCGAGCGCGTGCTCGAGGCGCGGGTCGGGCTGGTACTTGAGCTCGGCGATCTTGTAGATCATCGACAGGAAGTTGCCCGCGTAGCTGAGGTCGTTGTCGGGATAGACGTAGGGCATCCCGCGGTTATGGCGGTAGGAGAACGCGGCCAGCGTCGGCATCTTGGCCAGCAGCCGGATGACCTGGATATCCCGGGACTCGGGATCGTGGATCGCCGCCGCCTCGGGATAGAAGGTGGAGAGCGCGCCGACGGAGGCGAGCAGCATCCCCATCGGGTGGGCGTCGTAGCGGAAGCCCTGCATGAACTCCTTGACGTTCTCGTGCACGAAGGTGTGGATCGTGATCAGGTGATCCCAGTCCTCCAGCTGCTTGGCCGTCGGCAGCTCGCCGTGGATCAGCAGGTAGGCGACCTCCAGGTAGCTGGAGTGCTCGGCCAGCTGCTCGATCGGATACCCCCGGTACTCCAGGATCCCCTTGTCACCGTCGATGTAGGTGACCGCCGAGCGACACGACGCCGTCGCCATGAACGCCGGGTCGTAGGTCATCAAGCCGAAATCGTCGTCCTTGACCTTGATCTTGCGCAACTCGGTCGCGCGGATCGTCTCGTCCTGGATCGGGATCTCGTACTGCTTGCCGGTGCGGTTGTCGGTCACGGTGAGCGTGTCGCTCGCCGTCGCTACGCCGCTCCCGTTGGAAGGTTGAGTCTCGGTGGTCATAGCACTCCTATCGGGATACCGGGGGTCACGGCCGCCCGGTCGAAAAGAGGCGACCGTCACGGACTGTATTACCCGCGGCTACCCGGGGCGCGGCGTCCGCCGACGCACGTCTGTTAGGAACGCGTTTGCGCGGCCGCCGAGGACGCGCGATAGCGACTGCCGGTGGCCGCGCGCTGGCCCTGGTAGTGACTGCCCAGCTCGGGGCTGCCGTAGGGGCGCCGCGCCGGCCGGTCAAGCGTCATGAACGACAGCTGGGCGATCTCCTGACCGGGGTGCAGGATGATCGGGACGCGCGTGAGGTTGTTGAGCTCGAGCGTGAGCGTGCCCTTCCAGCCCGGATCGCAGAAGCCGGCGGTCGCGTGGACGATCAGGCCCAGCCGCCCGAGGCTCGACTTTCCCTCGATTCGGGCCACGATGTCGTCGGGCAGCTCGATCCACTCCAGCGTGCGCCCCAGGCAGAACTCGCCGGGATGGATGACGAACGACTCGCCGTCGCCGACGAGCACCTCGTCGGTGAGGTTGTCCGGGACATGACGCAGGTCGATCGCCGCGACGCGGTGGTTGGTGAAGACCCGGAAGGAGTCGCCGAGTCGCAGGTCGACGCTGGCGGGCTGGACGTGGTCGGGACTCCACGGGTCGATCCGGATCCGGCCGGCGTCGACCAGCTCGATGATCGTGCCGTCGGAGAGGACCGACGCCGGCGGCGGCTGAGCGCTCATGGCGGGCAGTCAACCACGCGCGACGGCGGGGCGGCCCGTGACGAGCGCGGCGAGCGTCCCTGTGACGGGAGCGGCGAGCGTCAGTGTCCGACCGAGCGCGCGCGGGCCCGAACGGTGCGCACCCGCGACGGCGGCGCCGGGGCCGGGTCACCGTGCGGGCCGCGCCGGGGCGGCTGCGGGAACGGGGAGCGCGGCCGCGGCCGCGGGTGGCGGCGGATCCCGCCGTCGTCGTCGGAGGACGAGGGGTTGTCGGGCTCACCGCGGGAGGCCCACCAGATGATCAGGCCGATGAGCAGCACCAGGGGCACCTTGAACGCGAGGATCAGCCAGATCGACGAACTCAACGGATCGACAATGGTAATGGTCGGCGCCCGTCGCGCCAAGCGAATACCGTGTCGCTGTGCGCGCGATCCAGATCACCGAGTTCGGCGGGCCGGAGGTGCTGCGCGAGGCCGACGTGCCCGCCCCCGAGCCGTCGTCCTCAGAGGTGCTGATCAAGGTCAGCCGGGCGGGGATCAACTTCGCCGACACCCACAACCGGACCAACACCTACCTGTCGCGAGCGCCGCTGCCGGTGATCCCGGGGACCGAGGTGGCGGGCACGCGGATCGACACCGGCGAGCGGGTCGTCGCCCTCACCGGGACCGGCGGCTACGCGCAGTACGCGGTCGCTCCCGCGGCCCAGACGTTCCCCGTCCCGGACGGGATCGACGACGGCGCCGCGCTGGCGATGGTCGTCCAGGGCCTCACCGCCTGGCATCTGTATGCGACCTCAGCCCGGGTGGCGCCCGGCGAGTCGGTCGTCATCCATGCCGGCGCCGGCGGGGTCGGAACCCTCGCCATCCAGCTCGGGCGCCGCTTCGACGCCGGGCGAGTGATCGCAACAGCCTCCACCGACGCCAAGCGCGCGCTGTGCATCGAGCTCGGGGCCGACGCGGCGATCGACTCGGCCGCCGGCGCCCCGACCGGGTCGCCGGGCGGGATGGCGGCGCGCATTGTGGCGGCCAACGACGGACGCCCGGTCGACGCGGTGTTCGAGATGACCGGCGGCGCGGTGTTCTCGGAGTCGCTGCGCGCGCTGGCCCCGTTCGGTCGTCTGGTCGCCTACGGGATGGCGTCGGGGACCCCGCCGCAGCTGAGCGTCGGCGAGTTGATGCGGGGCTCGACGGCGGTGATCGGGTTCTGGCTGGTGCACTGCCTGGCCCACCGCGAGATGTCGGCCGACGTGCTCGTCCAGCTGTTCGATCTGGTCGCGGCCGGGGAGCTGACGCCGGTGATCGGCGAGACCTACCCGCTGGCCGACGCCCACCGCGCCCACCGCGACCTGGCGGCGCGGTCGACGACGGGCAAGCTCCTGCTCGACCCGGGGGCGTAGCCGGCGACGCGCGTCAGGCGAGACCGTCGTTGATCAGCGGGTCGCCGTCAGACCAGTTCAGGGTGCCGAGCATCAGCAGGCGCGCCGAGGAGTCATGGCTGCTGGGGACGTGGGTCAGCGCGTGGTACATGATCATCGTCTGGCCGTCGAGCGCGGTCACCGGGTCAGACTCGCCACCCGGGCCCAGAAAGCCGCCGCCGGCGCGCAGGATCGGCCGCGGGTCCTTGATGAACGGATCGGCCGGGTTCAGCGCCTGGGCGGCCGAGGCCGCCCCGACGACGTAGCTGCGGTCCCACGTCGAGGCCGCGCTGTAGAGCACGTCGATCCTGCCGTCGTGGTAGATCGGCTGGGGTCCCTCGACGGTGCACAGCCGGTTGGCCGGATCGCACTCCCAGGGCTCGGAGACCGAGAACGCGACCCTGATCTCCGGGCCGACGGTGAGACCGTTGGCCGAGAGCTCGCTCTCCCAGATCTGCTCGCGCTGCTCGGCCCAGAACAGGTAGCGGGCGCCGGTCCGGGGGTCGCGGACGACGCCCGGGTCGATGTCGCCGCCGACCACCTCGTGGTTGGGCTTGGCGTTACGGGCGTTGAGCTCCCCGGGGAAATGCAGCAGCTTGGAGTGCCACGGGCCGGCCAGCGACGCCGCGGTCGCGACGCCGAGCACCATCGTCTTCGGCTTGAGCTTAAACGAGCCGGTGGCGTGGCTGGCCGGGTTCTCGATCGCCGAGAAGTACAGCGTCCAGCGGTTGTCGATGCGGTAGATCGACGGCGCCCAGAAGATGCCCTTGCGGGTTCGTCCGTCAGACGGCATCGCCCACCACGGCTGGTGGCGGTGGGGGAACACGTACCCGTCCGGATACCAGCCGACCAGATCGGTCGACTTCCAGATCGGAAACGCGTTGGCGGCGTTGTCCGACGTGCAGAACAGAAAGAAGTTCCACTTGCCGCGGTGGGCGCGGATCACGCTCGGATCCGGGCAGGAGAGCGGCTTGTGGGTCTTGGCGTCGCGCAGCGGGTTGGTGAAGTGCAGCGGCGCGCCCTGGGCGCAGGCGGGAAGCACGCCGAGCGCGGCGATCACGAGCGCCGCCGACAGGAGGCGGCGTGGAGCGGGGCGAGCGATGACAGTCACATCGGCGCAATCGGCCGGCGACCTGAGCGGGGGCCCTTCCGTCCCCGGCCGCCGTCCTATACGTTGCCCCGATGTCCGAGCCGCCGCTGCTGACCCTGGAGACGCTGCGTGAGCAGGTCGCCGCGGGTGAGATCGACACGGTGCTGTTGGCGATGTGCGACATGCAGGGCCGGCTGCAGGGCAAGCGCCTGACCGCGACGCACTTCCTCGACGAGGTCGCCGAGAACGGTGCCGAGGGCTGCAACTACCTGCTCGCCGTCGACGTCGAGATGAACACCGTCGGCGGCTACGCGATGTCCTCGTGGGAGACCGGTTACGGGGACTTCTCGCTGCATCCCGACCTCTCGACACTGCGGCTGCTCCCGTGGCTGGAGGCCACCGCGCTGGTCACCTGCGACCTGCGCTGGGAGGACGGCTCCGACGTCGTCGCCTCGCCGCGCCAGGTGCTCCGAGCCCAGCTCGAGCGACTGGCGCAGCGGGGCTGGAGCGCCAACGCCTCCACCGAGCTGGAGCTGCTCGTCTTCCGCGACACGTATGAGGCGGCGTGGCACAAGGGCTACCGCGACCTGGACCCCGCCAACCTCTACAACATCGACTACTCGCTGCTGGGCACCTCGCGCGTGGAGCCGTTGATCCGCGGCATCCGCAACGCGATGGCGGGCGCCGGGCTGGTGGTGGAGACATCCAAGGGGGAGTGCAACCTCGGGCAGCACGAGATCAACTTCCGCTTCACCGACGCGCTGCGCTGCGCCGACGAGCACACGATCTACAAGAACGGAGCCAAGGAGATCGCCGCCCAGGCCGGAATGGCGATCAGCTTCATGGCCAAGTTCGACGAACGCGAGGGCAGCTCGTGCCATATCCACTTCTCGCTGGCCGACGCGGACGGCGAGATGGTGTTCGCGCGGGACCGCGCGGTGTTCGAATCGTTTCTCGCCGGTCAGCTGCACTGCCTGCGGGAGCTCACCCTGCTGTTCGCGCCCAACGTCAACTCCTACAAGCGCTTCGCCGCGGGCTCGTTCGCGCCGACGACGATCGCCTGGGCTGACGACAACCGCAGCTGCGCGCTGCGCGTCATCGGTCACGGCCCGGGGCTGCGCTTCGAGAACCGGGCCGGCGGCGCGGACCTGAACCCCTACATGGCGCTCAGCGCGCTCATCGCGGCCGGGCTGCACGGCGTCGAGAACGAGCTCGCGCTCGAGCCGGCGTTCGTCGGCAACGCCTACGCCGCCACCGACAAGCCGCGGCTGCCGCGAACCCTGCGCGAGGGACGGGACCTGTTCGATGGCTCGGCGATCGCCCGCGCCGCGCTCGGCGACGAGGTCGTCGACCACTACGTGCACGCCGCGGATGTGGAGCTCGACGCCTACGAGGCGGCCGTGACCGACTGGGAGCGGGTGCGCGGGTTCGAGCGGCTGTGAGCATCCCGCTTTGGCCACGCGGCGCTTGACGGCGCGAGAACCCCGGGGATAGGTTGCCGCGACTGCACGGCGGCACATCAGACCTGACCGAGGAGCGGATGAGATGAGCAGCGCCACGGAGACGTTGGGCTCAGACGAGCAGAAGCTCGCCGAGCTGGGCTACAAGCAGGAGCTCAACCGGGGCTGGAGCGCGTTCTCCAACTTCGCGATCTCGATGACGATCATCTGCATCCTGAGCGGGTGCTTCACGACGTATGGGCAGGCCTGGAACAACGGCGGCCCGATCGCGATCTCGATCGGCTGGCCGGTGATCAGCGTGCTCGTGTTGATGGTCGGCCTGTCGATGGCCGAGCTCGCCTCCAAGTACCCGACCGCGGGCGGCATCTACTACTGGGCCCACCAGCTCGGCGGGACGCGCTGGGCGTGGTTCACCGGCTGGTTCAACCTGCTCGGCCTGGTCGCGATCAT
Organism: uncultured Acetobacteraceae bacterium; assembly: GCA_964658375.1. Classification (GTDB taxonomy): domain Bacteria; phylum Actinomycetota; class Thermoleophilia; order Solirubrobacterales; family Solirubrobacteraceae; genus Palsa-465. The sequence continues at coordinate 18,582 of CAZZYU010000008.1, forward strand.
CGCCGGCGTCGACTACGGCGCGGCGTCATTTCTCAACTCGCTGCTCGGGCTCTACGGCCTGCACTTCATCCTCAACTTCGGAACCACCAACCTGTCGTCGATCCTGCACCACACGTTCGTGCTGTTCGCCGTGATCCTGATCGTCCACGGGCTGATCAACGTCTTCTCCTCACCGCTCGTCGCGCTGCTCAACCGCATCTCGGTGTGGTGGATCTCGATCGGCGTCGTGGCGATCGTCGTGATCCTCATCGCAGGGCCGTCGCATCACCAGAGCGTCTCGTTCGTGTTCGGGCACCGGATCAACAACGACGGCTTCTCGGGCGGCATGTACTGGTTCTTCATCCTGCCGATCGGGTTCCTGCTGACCATGTACACGTTCACCGGCTACGACGCCTCGGCCCACATCTCCGAGGAGACCCGGGGCGCCGCGCTGGCGGCGCCGAAGGGGATCTGGCGATCGATCGCCTGGTCGGCGCTCGCCGGCTGGATCGTGCTGCTCGCGATCACCTTCGCCGCGACGCACGTCTCGACGATCGACGCGGGCGGGGGCGGGGCGATCCCGATCATCACCAGCGCCCTGAGCTCATCCCTGGCCAAGCTGGTCCTCTGGATCTCGACCGTCGCCCAGCTGTTCTGCGGGATGGGATGTGTCGCCGCCGCCTCGCGGATGGCGTTTGCGTTCTCGCGCGACGGCGCGATCCCCGGCCATCACCTGTGGCGGCGGCTGAACCGGCACCGGACACCCACCTGGTCGGTCCTGCTCGTCGGCGTCGCCGCGCTGGTGATCACGATCCCGGCGTGGTTCGGAGACAAGGCCGGCCTGCCCGTCGCCTTCTTCGCGGTCACGTCGATCACGACGATCGGGCTCTACATCGCGTACACGATCCCGGTCTTCCTGCGCTGGCGGATGGGTGACCGCTTTCAGCCGGGTCCGTGGACCCTGGGCGCGAAGTACAAGTGGATCAACCTGATCGCGATCGTGTGGGTCGTCCTGTGCGTGATCATCTTCTGCCTGCCGGTCACCCCGGCGGCGGTTCCGTTCAAGCACGGGTTCAGCTGGTCGGCGTTCAACTACGCGCCGCTGGTCACGATCGGCATGTTCCTCGCCGTCCTGATCGCCTGGGAGCTCGGCGCCAAGCACACCTTCAAGGGGCCGGTCAACACCGTCGACGATCCGGTCGTCGTCGATGTTGCACCCGGAGCCATGCCGGCGTAGGCGATGGCAGACGACACGCTCGCCGTGCTCGAGCCTGCGACCGCGCAGGTCCTCGCCGACGTCCCCCGCGCCGGGGCCGCCGAGATCGATGCCGCCGTGGCGCGCGCCGGGGCCGCCTTCCCGCGCTGGCGGGCGGTCTCCCCGGCCGACCGCGCGGCGATCCTGCGCCGGATCGGCGACGCCGTCGTCGAGCATCACGAGGAGCTGTCGGTGCTCGAGGCGCGCAACGCCGGCAAGCCGATCGGCGACGCCCGCGGCGAGATGGAGATGGTCGCCCAGGTGTTCCACTACTACGCGGGCGCGCCCGAGCGGCTGCTCGGGGACTCGATCCCGGTCGCCGGCGGGCAGGCGTTCACGGTGCGCGAGCCGCTGGGCGTCGTCGGTCTGATCGTGCCCTGGAACTTCCCACTGACGATCGCCGCCTGGAAGCTCGGACCGGCGCTGGCCGCCGGCAACACGGTCGTGCTCAAGCCCGCCGAGCTGACGCCGCTGACCGCGCTGCGCTTCGCGCAGCTGGCGCGCGACGCCGGGTTGCCCGAGGGCGTCCTGGAGGTCGTGCCCGGCGAGGGACCGGTCGCCGGAGCCCGGCTCGTGGACCATCCCGACGTGGCGAAGATCGCGTTCACCGGATCGACCGCGGTCGGCCGGGGGATCGCCGCGGCGGCGAGCGCCACGCTGAAGCGGGTGACGCTCGAGCTCGGCGGCAAGTCGCCCAACATCGTCTTCGCCGACGCCGACCTCCCGGCCGCGGCGGCGGCCGCCCCGATGGCGGTGTTCGGCAACGCCGGGCAGGACTGCTGCGCGCGCTCGCGGATCCTCGTGCAGCGCCCGGTGCTCGACGAGTTCCTGGCGCTGCTCTCAGACGCGGTGCACGCCGTGCGCGTCGGCGATCCGCTCGCCGAGGACACCCAGATGGGGCCCCTCATCTCGGCCGCCCACCGCGACCGGGTCAGCTCCTTCCTCGACGGCGGGGCCGAGGTCGCGATCCGCGGCCAGGCGCCCGAGGGGCCCGGATTCTGGTTGGCTCCCACGGTGCTGTGTCCCGTCGATCCCGGTGCCCGCGCGGCGCGTGAGGAGATCTTCGGGCCGGTGGCGGTGGTGATCGGATTCGACGACGAGGAGGAGGCGGTGAGGTTGGCCAACGACACGATCTACGGGCTCTCGGGCTCGATCTGGAGCCGGGACGGCGGGCGGGCGCTGCGCGTCGCCCGGGCGCTGGACGCGGGGGTGCTGTCGATCAACTCCAACACCTCGGTGCGGGTCTCGACCCCGTTCGGCGGCTTCAAGCAGTCGGGCTACGGACGCGAGCTGGGGGCCCATGCGCTGGACGCCTACACCGAGGAGAAGTCGATCTTCTTCGCGACGTCATGAGGCTGCAGGGCAAGGTGTGCGTGGTCACCGGCGCGGCCGGCGGAATCGGGTCGGCGACGGCCGCGGTGTTCGCCCGCGAGGGCGCCCGGGTCGTCGGCGTCGACCTGCGCGAGCACGAGATCGGAGAGCTGTCGCTGACCGCCGATCTGACCTCCGAGGAGGCGGTCGGGGCGTTGTATGAGCAGGTGCGCTCGCGCCTGGGTCAGATCGACGTGCTGTTCAACAACGCCGGCATCTCGCCCTCCGACGACGCCTCGGTGCTCGACACCACGTTGGAGGCCTGGGAGCGGGTCCAGAGCGCCAACCTGCGCAGCGTGTTCCTCTGCTGCAAGCACGGGATCCCGCACCTGCTGGACGGCGGGGGCGGCTCGGTGATCAACGTCGCCTCGTTCGTCGCGGTGATGGGCTCGGCGACCTCGCAGATCTCCTACACCGCGTCCAAGGGCGGAGTGCTGGCGCTGTCGCGCGAGCTCGGCGTCGAGTTCGCCAAGCGGGGCGTGCGGGTCAACGCGTTGTGCCCGGGTCCGGTCGACACCCCGCTGCTGCGCGAGCTCTACGCCTCCGACCCGGTGGCCGCGGCCCGGCGCATGGTCCACGTGCCGATGGGGCGCTTCGCCGTCGCGGAGGAGATCGCCAACGCGGTGCTGTTCCTGGCCAGCGACGAGTCCTCCTACGTCAACGCGACGGAGTTTCTCGTCGACGGGGGCATCAGCGGGGCCTACACGACCCCGCTGTAGCGGTCCACCAGCCCGCCGGCGCCGGTCAGGCAGTCGCCGCAGAACCCGCGGCGGTCGCCGGCGCCACGGCCGCCGCCACCGGCTCAGCCCCGGGAAGTCGCGTCGCCGCCAGCGCCGCCCCGATCCCGAGCAGCACCCAGGTCGTCGGGTCCTCCAGGAAGTCGGCGTAGAGCATCGTGTGAAAGACGAGCGCCGCGAACGCGGCGGCCAGCGCCGAGCGCACCGGATCGCCGCGGGCGCCGCGCACGAGCAGCGCCAGCGCGCAGACGACGAGCGCGACGTAGGCGATCAGGCCGATCACCCCCTGCTCGGCCGCGACCGTGATCGGGATCGTGTGCGAGGCCGACAGGGTGATGATGGCGTGGGGGTGATGGGCTCGGTACTCATCGACGAACGACCCCGAGCCGTACCCCCAGCCGGGGCGCTGGGCAAACAGCGACACGCCGCCGCGCACCAGTCCGCCGCGACCGCTGGTGACACCGTTGGCCCCCTGGTTGAAGCCGAAGGTCGTCGGCGTGACCGCCACCGCCGCGGCGCCGAGGCAGATCACCACGACCGCGGCGACCAGCGCCCGGGAGGGCCTCCAGCGCAGCCCGGCCAGCACCGCCAGCCCGACGAGCAGCGCCCCGAGGCTCGAGCGCGACAGGGTGAGCACCAGGCAGGCCCACATCACCGCCAGCGCCGCCACCGCCGACAGCTGCTCGCGCCGCGACCGCCGGTAGAGCAGCACGACCGCGAGCAGGATCATCACCAGCGCCAGGAAGCGACCGAAGATGTCGGGGTCATAGAACAGCGAGTTGACGGTGAAGTAGCTGTGCAGGCTGTTGGTGACCACCAGCTTGGGGTTGAGGATGATCGTCTTGGTCGCGTATTCGACGAAGCCGATCAGCGAGAAGACGATCCCCAGCGCGACGGCCAGCCCCAGGCACCCGCGCAGCAGTCCCGGCGTCCACCGCAGCTCGCGCAGCAGCTGGTAGAGCACCGCGAACGGGACATAGAAGAAGACCATGTTCTGCAGCGCCACCTGGAAACCGTGCGAATAGATCGCCTGGATCCCGTAGAGCACGACGAACACCGACAGCAGCCGGGCCAGCCACCGGACGAGACCCGGGTCTGAGCCGCGGCCCCGCGCCGATCGCGACGGGGCGGGCATGGCGGCCAGCGCCGCCGCCTCCTCACGCCGGGATCGGTAGCGCGAGGTGGGGGTGCGCGCCAGCGCCGGGACCAGCCAGGCCAGCGCTCCGGCGCCGATCACCGCGTAGAGCGGGACGAGCAGGTTGGAGGTGGTGCCGCTGAGCGTGATCGGGATCCGGAACGGCAGCGCGAGCACGACCAGCGGGGCGAACGCCTCGGGATGGCGCGCCAGCCACGCCGCCACCGCGGCGAGCACCGCGAGCGCGATCAGCGCCGCCACCACCGCCTCCGACGGATGGTCGTGGACGAAGTCCAGCTTGGAGGAGTGCCAGATGTCGGCGAGCAGCAGCACCGGGGCGAGCACCAGCGCGGCGAGCATCGCCGCCGCCCGGGCACGGCGCCCGGGCGCCAGGAGCGTCGCCGCGGCCAGCAGCGCGGCCACCACCACAGCCCCCTTGGGCAGCGGTCCGTGCAGGGCGGCGACGGCGAGCACGGGCAGAATCATCCTCTACCCTGTGGCGTCATGTCCTCCGCGAAGGTCGCGGCCGCCTGCGTGCTGGCCGCGGTGTCGCTGTCAGCGTGTGGGGTGGCCGCCAAGCCGCAGGCCGGAACCGCGCAGGCCGTGGCCTCCACGAGAAACGGTGTCACCGACCCGGCCACGAAGCACATCGCGTGCCTGCGCCGCGAGCACATCCCGGTCCGGGCCGAGACGATCGACCGCGACCCGGCCTTCCAGGTCGGCACCCGGCCGACGGGCCCGACGGTCGAGTTCCTGGCCACGCCGGGCGCCGCCCAGTACCAGCAGATCGACGGCGAGGCCCAGGGCGCCGAGGTCATCGGCGCGGCGCTGCTGTACCCCAACCAGGCAAGCGACGCGCTGCTCAACAAGGTCGAGACCTGCGTGGCCAAGGGCGTCACCGGCTGATGACGCTCGCCTCCGCGACCGAGCTCCCGGTCGTGGCGCCGCCGACCCGGGTGGGGAGCGCGACGGCGCGGCCGGGGCGCGGCCGACCCGGCGCGGACGGGCCGCAGCGGTGGCCGGCCCCCGGTCGCTTCTACCTGGCGCTCGCGGCGCTCGCGCTGGGCGCGGGCGGACTCTCGCTGCTGTTTCCCTCGACCCCCAGCTATGACCCGTGGTCGTGGATCCTGTGGGGCCGGCAGATCGTGCACGGGCACCTGACGATCACCTCGACCGGAACCTCGTGGAAGCCGCTGCCGATGATCTTCACGATCCCGTTCGCGCTGCTGGGACGGGCGGCCCCGGACCTGTGGCTGGTGATCGCCCGGGCCGGCGCGCTGGCCGCGGTGATCATGGCCTTCCGCCTGGCGCATCGGCTGACCCGCCGGCTCGCTGCGGCGTTCGCGGCGCCCGATGATCCCGGCGGCCGGCTCACCCGTATTGCCCCGCCGCTGCTGGCCGGTCTGATCAGCGCCACGGCCCTGGCGCTGTCGGGCGCCAGCGGCTACATCTCCTCCAGCGCCCTGGGCTACTCCGAGGGGCTGGCGACCGCGCTGCTGCTGATCGCCCTGGAGTGCCATCTCGACGGCCGTCACCGCGCCACGTTCCTCGTCGGCTTCCTCGTCGCTCTGGACCGTCCGGAGATCTGGCTGTTCTGGGTGCCCTACGGGCTGTGGCTGTTCCGGCGCGACCCCGGCATGCGCGCGACGATCCTGGTCGCGTTCGCGCTGCAGCCGATCGTGTGGTTCGGGCCGGTGTACCTCGGCTCCGGACACGTCGGCGCAAGCGTCGATCGCGCCGAGCACCCGCGCGCCAACAGCCTGGCGTTCGCCTCGGTCCCGTTCGTCGCCGAGCTCAAGGACGCGGCGTGGCCGACCGTGCTGCTGCGGATCAAGTCGATGGCCGCCCTGCTCGTGCTCGCGGTCGCCGCGGGGTGGTGGCGCGGACGCGGCCCGGCGACGCGCGCGCTGTGGGCCGCGGCGCTCATGGGGCTGGGCGGGCTGGCCTGGTTCGTGGTCATCGCGGTGATGACGCAGCTGGGCTTCTCGGGCAACAACCGCTACCTGGTGCTCGGCTCGGCGCTGGTGGACATCTGCGGCGGGGTCGGCTTCGGCTGGCTCGCGTTGGAGCTGGGGCGCGCCGGGGCGGCGCTTCATCGCGCCCGCGCGGCCCGCAGCGCCCGCGGCGGGCGGATCGGGACGCTCACCGGCCTGGGCACCGTGCTGGCCACGGCGGCGTTCCTGCTGGTGCCCAACTGGGTCGGCGCCGACGCCCTGGTCTCGCTGCCGGCCGAGCACGGCGCGCTGCTCTACCAGGCACGCCTGCGCCAGGGACTGAGCCGCGCGATCGCCCGCGACGGCGGTCGCGCGCACGTGCTCGCCTGCGGCACGGTGATGACCGAGGGCTTCCAGGTCCCGATGGTCGCCTATGCGCTCGGCGTGCCCACGACCCGGGTGCTCGGCCCGCCGGCGGCCGGCGACCCCGCGGGTCCGGCGCCCAACCTGATCCTGCAGACGCGGGCCACGCGCTCGGCGTCGCTGCTGCCGATCGTGCACGCCTGGTCGTCGGTGCATTACACATACCGGGGCTCGTTCGGCCCGTTCCGCCTGTTCACCCACTGCGCCGCAACCGGCTCGTGATCGAGAAGACCCCCGCACTGATGGCCACCACCACCGCGCCCGAGCCGCCCCGGGACGCCCCCGGCGCCACGGTCGCGCACCGCGGGTCCCGCGTGTCTGACCGGGTGCAGCGCGTCCCCGCCGGACTGTGGGCGAGCGTCGGGCTGATCGGGCTGATGGCGCTGTCGGCGTTCATGCGCTCGCGCTACCTCTCCGGCCAGCTGTGGATCGACGAGGGGATCACCACCGGGATCTCGCTGCACCCGCTGACCTCGATACCGCACGTGCTCCGCTACGACGGCAACCCGCCGCTGTACTACATGCTGCTGCACATCTGGATGTCGTGGTTCGGGGACTCCGAGACCTCGACTCACTCGCTGTCGCTGCTGTTCGGGGTGCTGACGATCCCGGTCGGCGGGTGGGGCGCGTGGACGATCTTCGGGCGCCGCGCCGGCGTGATGTCGGCGATCCTGTTCGCGTTCAACGCGTGGCTGACCTCCTACGCGGAGGAGACCCGGATGTATGAGCTGATGGGGCTGCTCGGCGTGATCGCCACCGTCGCCTATCTGCTCGGGTTCATCTACCGCCGCCGGGCCTACCTCGTCGTGTTCGGGGCGACGCTGACCGCGATGCTCTACACCCACTCGTGGGGCACGTTCTTCTTCGCGGGCTCCGCGATCGCGCTGATCCCGGCGCTGGTCGCCTCCCAGGAGCGCAAGCGGCTGTTGATCGACGCGCTCATCACGTACGTGATCGCCGGCGCGCTGTACCTCCCGTGGGCGCCGACCCTGCTGTTCCAGGTCGCGCACACCGCGGCTCCGTGGGACAACCCGCCGCGCCTCGGCGCCCCGGTGCAGATCTCACGCAACCTGCTCGGGGGCGACCGGATCACGATGATCCTCGTCTTCAGCGCGATCATCGGCCTGGGCCCGCTGTTCACCCGCCGCTATCGCCGCACCCCGGAGGCGACGCTGCTGTGGACGCTGATCGCGATCCCGGTGGCGGTGCTCGGACTGGCGTGGATCACCTCGCAGTTCAACCCGGCGTGGGCCTCGCGCTACTTCGCGCCGGTGCTGGGATCGCTGCTGCTGCTGATCGCCTGGGGCTGTGCCCGCGCGCGGCTGCTGGGGGTCGTGGCGATCGCCCTGGCGGTCGTCTACCTGCACAACCCGGCGACGTTCACCCCGCGCTACAAGAGCGACATGCGCGACGTCGGCGCGGAGATGGCGCCGCTGCTGCACCGGGGCGATCTGGTGATCGACGGTCAGCCCGAGTCGATGCCGCTGACCTGGTACTACCTCCCCGGTGGGCTGACGTTCTCCACGACGGCCAGCCACGGCCGGCTCGTCGCCGACCCGCGCTACTACGACTGGGTCGACGCGCTGGCGCAGATCAAGACGACCCAGCCGATCCCGTCGCTGAACCGTCTCGTCGACAGCATGCACGCCGGCCAGCAGCTGCTGTTCGTGCGCCCGCTCACCGAGGGCGCCCAGAACTGGCGGGCGCCATGGACGACCTATGTCCGGCGGCGCTCGGCCCAGTGGACCCAGGGGCTGACCAACGACGTCAGCCGCGGCATCCTGAAGGCCGTGGCGGTCGCGCCGCACTCCTACCGCGGCGCCTGCTGCGTCGCCGACAGCGCGGTCCTGTACCGCAAGCTGGGCTGACCCCTCCCCACCGGTTCCAGACCGCGCGCCTGACGACCTGATGTCCGCCACGACTCCTCGCCCGACCCCCCGTCGCCGCTCGCTGGAGACGATCCTCGAGCTGCCGCCGATCCGCGACGTGCACAGGCCCGGGTGGATCGCCCGGCGCCCTGCATGGCTCGTGGTCTCGGTCGCGGTCGTGATCCTGCTCGCGCTCGGGGGCTACCTGCACTCACGCCAGCTCAGCGGCGAGCTGTGGTTCAACGAGGCGATCGCCACCGGACTGGCGACCCACTCCTTCCCCACGCTGCTGCACGACGCACGCAACGGCGGCTCCTCGCCGCTGTACTACGTGCTGCTGCACGTCTGGATCAACGGCTTCGGCGACGGCGCGCGGGCGACGCATGCCCTGTCGCTGCTGTTGGGCCTGCTCGCGATCCCAATCGCCGCCTGGATCGCCTGGAGCCTGAGCGGACCGCGCGCGGCCGTGTACGCGGCGGTGCTGTTCGCCTTCAGCTCCTATGAGATCAGGTACTCCCAGGAGACCCAGCCCTACGCGCTGCTGATGCTCCTGGGCCTGCTGGCCATCGGCGGCTTTCTCAACGGGCTGGTTCACCGCCGCCGGCGGTGGCTGTGGCTGCTGGCGATCGCGCTGGCGGCCGCGCTCTACACGCAGGCGTCGGCCGCGCTCTTCTGGGCCGGGCTGCTCGCCGCGACCGGGATCGTCGCCTGGCTGGCTGAGCCGGCAGACCGCGGCGCGATCCTGCGCGACGGCGCGCTCTGCTTCGGCGCGGCGCTGGTCGTCTACCTGCCGTGGCTGCCGAGCACGATCCACCAGATCGGCCACGCCACCTCCCCATGGCACTACACGCCGTTGATCGGCGCCGACATCCCGTCGGGGGTGATGGGTGGCGAGCGCGTCGACGCGACGTTGCTGGTCGTCGTGATCGTCGGGGGAGCACCGCTGCTGCGCACCGCCGCCCATCGACGCAGCCCGGAGGCGGTCAGCCTCTGCGCGCTGGTCGTGATCTCGGTGGTCGGGCTGGCGATCGCCAAGCTCTCTCAGACCGTCACGCCCGGCTGGGTCGACCGTTACTTCGCGCCGATGGTCGCCGCGCTGCTGCTGCTCTCGGCGCTGACCGCCGGCCGCGCGCGGATCGTCGGGCTGGCCGCCATCATCCTGATCGTGGCGTTCAACTTCGATCCCGGCTCGTTCGCGGCCGCGCATAAGAGCGACATGCAGGACATCTCCGGCGAGGTGTCGGCGCTGCTGCACCGCGGCGACGTGGTGGCGGTCGCCCAGCCCGAGCAGGTGCCGCTCGCCGACTACTACCTGGCGGGCGGGCTGCGCTACTGGAGCACGCTGGGACGGGTCTCAGACCCCACGGTGATGAACTGGAACGACGCCCAGGCCCGGTTGGCGAACGCGCGTCCCGCGGCGACCCTGGGGCCGCTGGTTGCTAGCCTCAAGCCCGGTCAGCAGCTGCTCTATGTGCGTCCGCTGACCGAGGGTGTCCAAGACTGGAAGGCGCCGTGGACCAAGCTGGTGCGTCGGCGCTCGGCCCAGTGGGGACAGATCCTGACCAACGACGTGGCCAACGGGACCCTCACCGTGGTCACCCGGGCGCCGCACAGCTACCCGAGCGCGTGCTGCGTGGCCAGCAGCGCGATCCTCTACCGGAAGACCTGAGACGATGACCGACACCAACGCTTCCGCCTCCTCCTTCCCTGACCCGCCGATCACCCCCGAGCATCCGGTGGTCATCCTCGGCGGCGGCCCGGCCGGCCTGACCGCCGGCTACCTGCTGGCCAAGCAGGGCCGGCCCGCGGTCATCCTCGAATCGACCGAGCACCTCGGAGGGATCGCCCGCACCCAGGTCCGTGACGGCTACCGGTTCGATCTCGGCGGGCATCGCTTCTTCACCAAGGTCCAGGAGGTCGACGACCTCTGGCACGAGATCATGAAGGAGGAGTTCCTCAAGCGCCCGCGCAAGAGCCGGATCTACTGGAACGACAAGTTCCTGGAGTACCCGCTGCAGGGCGTCGACGTGATCAAGAAGCTCGGCCCGGTCGAGCTGACGCGGTGCCTGGGCTCCTACGCGTGGGCCGCGGTCAAGCCCAAGGGCAAGGAGGACACGTTCGAGGCGTGGGTCTCCAACCGTTTCGGCAAGCGCCTCTACCAGCACTTCTTCAAGACCTACACCGAGAAGCTGTGGGGGGTGTCGGCGACCGAGATCCGCGCCGAGTGGGCGGCCCAGCGGATCAAGGGACTGTCGTTCTTCTCCGCGGCCAAGGCCGCGTTCCTCGGCAACCGCGGCAACATCAAGTCACTGATCTCGGAGTTCAACTACCCGCGCTTCGGCCCTGGCCAGATGTGGGAGCAGATGGCCGACGACATCAAGGCCCAGGGCGGCGAGATCCGCCTCAACGCCCCGGTCACCAAGCTCGTCATCAGCGACGGTCGGGTGAGCGAGGTGATCGCCGGCGGCGAGACGCTGCGCCCGTCGCACGTGATCTCCTCGCTGCCGCTGCGCACCGCGGTCGGGATCGCCGAGCCCGAGGCTCCGCTGGCGGTCCGCGACGCCGCGCAGGGTCTGCGCTACCGCGAGTTCCTCACCGTGCTGCTCGTGATCGACGTCGACGACATGTTCGACGACAACTGGATCTACATCCACCAGCCGGGCGTGCGCGTGCTGCGCATCCAGAACTTCAAGTCGTGGAGCCCATGGATGGTCCCCGAGGGCGAGACCGCGTCGTCGATCGGCATGGAGTACTTCTGCTTTGAGGGCGACGACCTGTGGAACATGGCCGACGACGACCTGGTGGCGATGGCGGGCCGGGAGATCGAGAAGCTGCATCTCGCCCCCGCGGCCAAGGTCCGCTTCGGCTTCGTCGAGCGCGTCCACAAGGCGTATCCGATCTACGACGAGCTCTACGCCGAGCGCGTGCGGACGATCCGCGACTGGCTGGAGACGATCTCCAACCTGACCCAGGTCGGGCGCAACGGCCTGCACCGCTACAACAACTCCGATCACTCGATGCTCACCGCGATGCGCGCGGTCGACAACATCGTGCTCGGCGCCCACAACGACATCTGGTCGGTCAACGTCGAGAGCGTGTACCACGAAGAGGTCCACGACTCAGAGAACCCCTACCGCAACGACCAGGACACGCCCGCGATGAAGCAGCCGCTCGCCTCCGAGCACTAGCGCGGTCGGTCCGGGTAGGAGGCGTGGGCGGGTGACGGTGACGGGCACAGGTCGGCGGTTGACGGTGCGGGGCGCAGCGATCGCGGGGCCGAGCGGGCGGAGGTGGCGCCTGCCGGCAGGCGTCGCGGCCGCGGCGACCGCGTTCGTATTCGCCGTGTTCGCCGCGGCTCCGGGACCGCTGGCGCCGGTGGCCGCCCACGCGGCGGGGCAGTCGACGCTCTCGGCCACGAGCACCGACGCGCTCGGCGGTGGCGTGACCGCGCCGGGCGCCACACCCACGACGACGACCGCCACACCGACGGTCGCGGCCACCGCCACGACCTCGTCGGGCTCGGGTGGCGGCATCTCGAGCACCAGCGCGATCGTGATCGCGCTCGCCGCCGTCGTCATCATCGCCGGGATCATCGTCGCGATCTTCCGCGACGCTCGGCGGCGGATCCCGTCCAGGAGTGCGGCGGGCGACACCCGCGACCAGCTCCCGGGCTCCAAGCGCCCGAAGCCGCGCAAGCTGAGCGCCGCCGAGAAGCGGCGGCGCAAGCGCGGTCGCGCACCACGCCGGCGCTGAACCCCGGGCGCGCCCGACCGCGATCATCGGCGCGGCGCCCACGGCCAGGTGCCGACGGCCGTGATCGTCGCCGCGGCGCTCACGGCTGGGCGCGGGCGAGCGTGCCCCGCGCGCGCACCAGCTGGCGCTCGACCGTCCGCCGCGTGGCGCCGGTCTCGCCGGCCATCTCCTCGTAGCTGAATCCCAGGCCCGCCAGCCACACCAGCCGCTGCTGGCGTTCCGGGAGGCCGCGGATCGCCTCCAGCCGCGCGCGCTGCTCAGCCAGCTCCTCCAGCACGCACGGTGCGGCGGCCGGGCCGTCGCCGTCGCCGTCCTCGCAGAGCTCCTCGAGCGAGAGATCCCGGGCGCTGCGGCGCAGCAGCTTGAACGCCTCGTGCACGGCGACGCGCACCAGCCAGCGCGTCGCCGCCTCCCGATGCACGCGCGCCCGGTGATACACGAGCCGCGTCCACGCGACCTGGCAGGCGTCGTCGATCACCGCGTCGCAGGCGTGGACGTTGAGGCGGACCAGCCGACGCACGCCGACCGCGTGCGCCGCATAGAGATCGGCGACGTCCTGCAGCCGCTCCAGGCACTCAGACGCCGCTGGACCCGTGACCACGCTCATCGCGACCTTCTTTCTATTTGAGACGAATTATTGACAATCAAGCTGAACAGAATGTGGTTATATCAGCTCGTGTGAGCGGTATTCAATTGGCTCAATTAGAAAGAGGTCTCGGATGAGGTTGGCTTTGATCGGTGCGGTGAGCGCCCACCCGGACATGACGGCGCTGCCGGGCAGCAACGTCCTGCAACAGCTCGTCAACGGCGCCGAGGCGTGGGCGCTGGCGATCGCTCTGTTGGGCGCCTTCGTCGGGGCCGGGATGTGGGCGATCGCCTCCCACAGCCACAACCATCAGTACGCGGCGCGCGGACGCATGGCAGCGCTCGTCTCCGGCGCGTCGGCCTTGATCGTCGGCGCGGCGCCCGGACTGGTCAACTTCTTCCAGCACCTGGGGACGACGGCCAAGTGATGCCTCGCCTCGCCCTCCTCCCCGCCGCGCTGATGCTCGCGGTCCTCGCGGCCGGCGTCGGCGCTCGCCCTGCGCTCGGCGCACCATCGCGGACCGCCTGCGATCTGACCGGCCTGGTGCGGACCGCGGCCGGGCGGTCGTGCGCGGGTCCGACCCCAACCGCCTCATCGGCACCCCGCAGCGATTTCCTCGGCGTGCCGGTCGGCCGCATCTTCACCACCGTCTCCGGCAAGGTGCTGAAGACCGTCGTGCTGGGGACGATCGTGTCGTGGGTCGTCCAGAGCGCCGGCGCTGCCCTCCGGTTCACCGCCTCGCTGATCGGGGCAACCACCCGGCCCGATCTCCAGAGCACATGGTTCTCGACCACCTACTGGCGGGTGGCCACCATCTCGGCGCTGCTCACGCTGCCGTTCCTGTTCGCGGCGGGCATCCATGCGCTCGTGCGCAGCGACCTCTCGCTGCTGGCGCGGGCGGCGTTCGGATACCTGCCGTTGGCGTTCATCGGGGTGGGCATCGCGGCGCCGCTCACGATGCTCGTGCTCGCGGCCACCGACCAGGCGTCGGCCTTCGTCGCCGCCGCGTCCGGGCAGTCAGACGCGCTGTTCCTGGCCAGGGCGGCGACCGAGATCACCGAAGCCTCGGTGGTTTCCCAGGACCCGTTCATCGCGTTCATCGTCGGTCTGATCACCGTCTCGGCGACGATGGCGCTGTGGATCGAGCTCCTGATCCGTGGCGCCGCGGTCTACGTGATCGTGCTCATGCTGCCGCTGTTCTTCGCCGCGATGGTGTGGCCGGCGCGCCGGGTGTGGGCGATCCGGGCCGTCGAGACGCTGTTCGCGTTGATCCTCTCGAAATTTGCGATCGTCGCCGTGCTCGCGCTCGGCGGCGCCGCGCTCAGCCAGGGCGGTGCATCAGGTCCGGCGGCACTGCTCACCGGCGCGACGCTCGTACTGCTCGCCACCGTCTCCCCCTGGGCACTGCTCCGCCTGCTACCGCTGCACGAGGTCGCCGCGGCGGCCGCGGGCGGGCTCAGCACGGGTCCGCGACAGGCCGCGGCGCCGGCCCTTCAGATACCGGCACGGATCGCGTCCCTGGCTGCCGGCGAGGACGAGTCGGATGCGTTGCGCCGCCTGGCGCTGGGAGCCGGTCCCGACGGGGGTTCGGCGCGGAATGGCGCGGCGGAGCCCCGGGACGCCACGGACGACCCGGGCGATCCGGCGGACGCGATGGACGCCGAGACCACGGCGGGCCTCGCGGCGATCGCGGGCGCGGGTCTGGGCGGCGCGGCCGCGGGCGGTATCCGGACGGCGTCAGCCGCCGGGGGGTCGGCGGCCGAGGGGTCACAGACCGCGCCGTCGGCTGACGCGGCCGCCGGGCCCCGTGCCGACGGGGACGGGCGCCCGCCGATCGATCCGATCTTCTCCCCTGACGCGACGTGGGTCGGATTCACGATCGGCGACGCCGACGACGCGATGGCGCCGCCCCGCCTGAAGCAGCCGGCGCCTGCCCCCACCCCGGCCCCGGATCCACCACCACCGGAGATCGCGTCGGCACCCGCTCCTGAACCGGCACCCCGTCTCGAGCTGGTGCCCGATCCCGAGCTGGAGCCCGGTCTCGAGCCGCCGTCCGCGATCGACCCGCCGGAGCCGGAGCTGTGAGCGAGCGAGTCAGCTACCGGTTCGGACCGCTGGAACACCGCGGGCTGCTCGGTGCCCTCAGCGCCGGCCGGCTCGCGGTGCTGGCGATCGGCGTCGTGGGGGCGATCACCGTGCTGGATCGCAGCCCGACGGCCGGCGGACTGATCGGCGCGATGCTGGCCCTGGGCCTCGCCGCGGCGGCCGCGTACGCCCCCCTGCACGGCCGCACCCTCCAGGAGTGGGCGCCGATCGCGACGTGGTTCGAGCTGCGGCGCCTGCGCGGCCGCCGGCGATTCGCGTCGCAGGCACCGACCGCGGGGGCGATCGGCGACGGCGTCGGAACGCGGGGGGCGCGCCTGCGCGACGCGCCGCCCGACGTGCCCGCTCAGCTGCGCGGCGTGCGGATCGTGACCATCGCCGGGCGCGAGCGCCCGATCGGGGCGCTGTCGGAGCGCGGGGGCCGGCGGCTGACCGCGGTGCTGGCGTGCCGGGTGGCCGCGTTCACGCTGCTGGACCACGAGGCCCAGGAACGACGGCTGGCTCGCTGGGGCCTGGTGCTCTCGGGCGCGGGCGGCAGCGCGATCCGGCGGCTGCAGTGGATCGAGCGGACCGCCCCGGCGCAGGGCGACGAGCTGGCGCGGTGGGTCCATGCCGAGCGCGACCCGGCGGTGCCGCTGCGCGGCGCGCCGATGCTCGAGTCCTACCTGGAGCTGATCTCCAGCAGCGCCCGGGTCACCCAGGAGCACGAGATCCTGCTCGCCGTCCAGGTGGACGCCCGGCGGGTGCGGCAGACCGGTCGGGACGCGGTCGCCGGCGCGCTGCTGGAGTCCACCGAACGGATCGCTCGAGGACTCCAGGCCGCCGAGGTGACCGTCCTGGGGGCGTTCGGAGCCGGGCAGCTCGCCCGCGCGCTGCGGACGGCGTTTGATCCCTACGCCCGCGGTGAGCTGACGACGTTGGAGGCCGCGCAGACCGACCGTGACGGCCTGCCTGAGGCCGGTGCGTGGCCGCTCGGCGCGCGGGAGGCATGGGACCACTACGAATCAGACGGGGCGATGCACGCCACCTACTGGATCAGCGGCTGGCCCCGCGTCGATGTCTCGCCGATGTTCATGGACTCGCTGCTGGGCCATTCCGGCGCCGTGCGGACGGTCTCGGTGAGCTTCGAGCCGCTGGCCGCCGATCGCTCGACCCGGGAGATCGAGGCGGCGATCACGCGCGACCGCGCCGATCGTGAGGTCCGGACCCGGTTCGGCCAATCGGAGACCGCGCGCCAGCGCCAGGCGGCCGAGGCGACGATGCGACGGGAGGCCGAGCTCGCCGCCGGCCACGGCGAGGTCCGCCTCAGCGGATTCATCACCGTGTCCGGGCGCGACCGCGAGGATCTGCGCCGGGGCTGCGACGAGATGCTCGAGCACGCCGCCCGGGCGCGGCTGGAGCTGCACCGGCTCTACGGCCAGCAGGCCGACGCGTTCACGTTCACCCTGCCGCTGTGCCGGGGCCTGCGATGAGCCGCGGCGCGGCCCAGCGGCCGGGCCATCGCAGCACGACCCGCCACGCCCAGGCGATCTATCCGTTCGTGACCGCCGGCGGGCTGGGCGGGCGGGGCGTGTTCGTGGGCCGCGATTCCGGCGGCGGGGCGTTCTGCTTTGACCCCTGGGTGCTCTACGGAGACGGGTCGCTCGATGACCCCAACGCGATCGTGCTCGGCAAGCTCGGCCAGGGCAAGAGCGCGCTGGTCAAGACGCTGCTGTGGCGGATGCTGCTGTTCGGCCGCCGCGCGTTCGTGCTCGACGTCAAGCGCGAGTACGGACCGCTGTGCCGCGCCGTCGGCGTGGAGCCGATCTCGCTGCGTCCCGGCGGCGGGGTGCGGCTCAATCCGCTCGCCTCCCGACCCGAGGAGCACGCCCAGCTCGAGCTGCTGCGCGCCGTGACGGTGACCGCCCTCGGCGGCCCGCTCACCCAGCTGGAGGCCGGAGGGCTGCGTGAGGCCCTGCGGGTGGTGCGCGCCCGCGGCGCCGGCGAGCCGACGCTGCCCCAGATCGCCGCCGCGCTGTTCTCCCCGGTGGCCGAGATGGCCCAGCGCCTGCAGACCACCCCAGAGCAGCTGGCCGCCGACGCCCGGCGCGCGGCGCTCGCCCTCCAGGACCTGTGCGAGGGTCCGCTGCGCGGGATGTTCGACGGACCGACGACGCCCGGCCTCGACCTCGACGCCCGGCTGCTCGTGCTCGACCTGCACGCCGTGCGCGACTCGCCGGCCGTCGGGATCCTGATGGCCTGCGCGACCGCGTGGATCAGCGCGCTGCTGGCGCGCACCGCCGAGCGACCAGGACGCGAGCGACTGATCAACGTGGCCGACGAGTCGTGGAAGATCGTCCAGCACACCGGACTCGGTGAGTGGTTTCAGTCCAACTTCAAGCTCGCCCGCCAGTTCGGGGTGATGAACCTCGTCGTGCTCCACAAGCTCGCCGACCTCCAGGCCGCCGGCGACGCCGGCTCCCGGGCGGCTCGGATCGCCGAGGGACTGGTCGCCGACGCCTCGACACGGATCGTCTACCACCAGGACGAGAGTCAGGTGGAGCTCACGCGCTCGTTACTGGGGCTGTCTCGTAACGAGGGTCGGCTGATCTCGATGCTCGCCCCCGGGCAGGCGCTGTGGCGAGTCGGACACCGCTCGTTCGTCGTCACCCACCAGCGCTCGCGCATCGAGGCGCGGCTCACCGACACCGATGCCGGCATGGACACGGGGCATCGGCGCACCCGGCCGTCCAGGTGAGCGCGGGACGGTCATCACGCGGGGCGGGCGGCGGCGCCTCGGATGGGGTGGTCCTTGCGGTCGTCGGACTGGGACTGGCACTCGCGCTCGCGCTGTGGGCGTGGGGCGGTCTTGCCGGACTGCTGTTCGGTGGCGGCTGGCCACACGTCGGGCTCGGACAGCTGGCGACGGTGATCGTGCGTCTGCCCTCGCGGCTGGGCGATCCGGCCGCGGCCTGGCCGGCGCCCGCGCGCCGGCGCCTGCCGGGACCGACCGGCAGCTACGCCGCGCTCGTGGTACTTGCACTCGGCGCCGCTGCCGCGGCGATCGCCGTGACGCGGCTGGGACTGGTCGCCGCGCTGCGGGGCGATGCGGGCGACGGGGCTCGGTGGGCGCGACCCTCCGAGCTGCGCACGCTGCACCGAGCTGTGGGGGGAGCGCGGCGCACGGACGGCCGACTCGTGCTCGGGCGCAGCGGCGGGCGGCTGCTGTACGCCGAGCAGCGCCATGCGCTGGTCGCGTTCGGGCCGCCGCAGTCGGGCAAGTCGGCCGGGCTGGCGGTACCGGCGCTGCTGGAGTGGGACGGCCCGGCGGTCGCGTCCTCGATCAAGACCGACCTGCTGGCCGCCACCGAGGACCGGCGCCGGGCGCTCGGGCGCGTCTTCGTGTTCGACCCGTTCGCACTCTCCGGCGCCGCGGCCCACACCTGGTCGCCGCTGCGCGGGGCCAGGACCTGGGACGGCGCCCTGGAGGTGGCGTGGCGACTGGCCTCGGCGGGTGAGCTGGATCAGAAGGGGGTCGAGGGCGGGGACTTCTGGGCGATCGCCGCCGAGCAGCGGCTCGCTCCGCTGCTCTACGCCGCGGCCCGGACGGGCGCCGGGATGGAGGCGGTCGTGCGGTGGACCTACGGCCAGGGATCGCGTGAGCTCGACACCGCCATCGCCCAGCTCACCGGGAACGCCCAAGACGAGGCCGAGCTGGAGGGCGCGCACGCCGCCTACGACGGGCTGCGCGCGTTTGAGTCCCAGGCCGACCGCACGCGATCCTCGATCGAGGCCACCGCCCAGGGCCTGCTGCGCGCCTATCGCTTCGCCCGCGTGCTGCGTTCGGCTCGCGGCAGTCAGATCACCCCCGATCGCCTGCTGGACGAGCGCGCGACGCTGTACCTGATCGGCGACGCCAAGGCGTCCAAGCTGCTGCGACCGATCTTCCTGGCGCTGCTGTCAGAGATCGTGGACCGGGCCTACGAGCGGGCCACCCGCGCCGGTGGCCGACTCGCGCTGCCGCTGCTGCTGTGCCTCGACGAGGCGGGCAACGTCGCGCCGCTGCCCAACCTGGCCGAGGTGGCGTCGACGGCGCCCAGCCACAACATCCAGCTCGTCTCGATCTTCCATGACCTCGCCCAGGCCCGCAGCCGCTACGGCAAGCAGGCCGAGACGGTGGTCAACAGCCACCGCGCGCGAATGCTGCTGCCCGGCGTCGCCGACCTGGAGACGTTGCGCTACTTCTCGGGGCTGGCCGGCGAGGAGGAGGTGCGAGACACGACGCGCACGACGGGAGCCGGCGGGACCAACCGCTCGACGGGCCGGCGGCGGCGGCCGTTGATCGCGCCGGAGGCGCTGCGTCAGCTGGCACCCGGCGAGGCGCTGCTGCTCTACGGCCGGATCCCGCCGGTGCGCCTGCGGCTGCGGATGTGGTTCGCCGATCGACGCCTGCGCCGGCTCGCCGCCGCCCCACGACCACCCGACAACCCCGACATGGAAACGACCGGAGGAACAGATGAGTTGGCCTGACGGCGAGGACTGGCACGACGACCTGCGCGGCGAGGAGGACTGGGACGAGGACGGACCGCGCCGCTGGCCGATGACCTGGCGGGGCCTGCTGCCCCGCGAGCGGTGGCAGTGGTTCGAGCGGCTCTGGCACGACGTCTGCGACCTGCGCGAGCGCTACCGCCTGGCCGTCCGCTCGCAGTGGTGGGAGGACGATCTGCAGATCGAGGTCCTGGCGGCGTTGGCGGCCTGGGTCCAGCGCTATGACTCAGGCGAGTGGGACGACCCGCCGGGCAAGCTGTCGCTGTTGTTTGACCTGGAGCGGGTGGCAGCCGCGCTGCGCGACGGCATCGACCCCTTCCATCCCGACCGCGACCGTGTCGCCTTCCTCCGCCATCTCGTCGACCTCGGCTGCCAGCCGCCGCCGGGCAAGCGCATCGAGCTGCCGTGATCCGGCGGCCGGCGACGGCGCGTCGGGTGGGGCGCCCTCAGGCGGCCGGCGGCGGCGGCGCGGCCGGCGGGGCGCCCATCGCGGAGGAGATCTCGTCCAGCGCGTCGTTCTCGGCGTCGCTGATCGTCTTGCCGCCGATCCCCAGGAAGCCGCCCTCCTTGTGCGCGCTGGCGACCGCCTGGGCGACCGTCATCACGAACGTCTTGTAGTCGTCGGTCTCCTGGGGGGTCGCGGTCGCCTCGAGGATCGCGATCGCGCGGCGCAGATGCCCGGCCGTGATCGCGCCGATGTCGTCGCCGGCCTGCTGCAGGCGCTGAGCGTCGATCGTCGGCGGCGAGGCGATCAGCGCGTCGAGCAGCGAGCTGGTCCCGTGCCCGGCGCGGGCCTCCTGGTAGACCCGGCTCATCGCCAGGCTCTCGCGCAGCGTTCCACCGCGGTCGGCCGCGATCACGCGTACGCCGGCGTAGAGGGGTCCGTCGACAACCGTCGACCAGTCCTCGGCGTTGAAGTCGGCCTTGCTCGTCACAGATGCAGCTCCTGGGGTCGGGACCGGGCGGTTGCGATATTTGGGGTCGCGGGGACCCCTTTTATCGCAACCGCCCTGAGGGTGGTCAGGCGATCGCCGGCTCGGCGACCTCGAGCACGATCTCGGTGACCGCGTCGCGCTCGTCGCCGGCGTGGTCGGCGGCGGTTGCGTGGTCTCGGTCGATGGCGCGGTCTCGGGCGAGGACGTGGACGCCCTCGGTCAGCCGGCCGTCCAGGACCGCCCGCGTGAGCTCGCGCTCCAGCGTGCGACGGATGTGGCGGGCCAGCGGGCGGGCGCCGAACTCGGCGTCAAAGCCCTCCGTGGCGAGGCGGGCGATCAGCTCAGGCTCGACCTCGAGCTCCACCCCGCGCTCGTCGCGCAGGCGCTCGGCGATCCGCTGCACGAGCAGTCCGCCGATCTCCCGGACCTCGTCCTCGGTGAGGGGCTCGAACACGACCACCTCGTCGATGCGGTTGATGAACTCGGGCAGGAAGGCCCGCTTGGCCGCGGCCAGGATCCGCTCGCCGGCCGGGTCGGCCTCGCTGGCGGCGAAGCCGATCGACCGCTTGGCCTGGCCGGCGCCGAGGTTGGAGGTCATGACGACGACGGTGTTGGTGAAGTCGACCGTGCGGCCCTCGCCGTCGGTCAGACGACCGTCGTCCAGGACCTGGAGCAGCACGTTCCACACCTCGGGATGGGCCTTCTCGATCTCGTCGAGCAGCACCACCGAGTAGGGACGGCGACGGACGGG
Organism: uncultured Acetobacteraceae bacterium; assembly: GCA_964658375.1. Taxonomy (GTDB): domain Bacteria; phylum Actinomycetota; class Thermoleophilia; order Solirubrobacterales; family Solirubrobacteraceae; genus Palsa-465. The sequence continues at coordinate 39,939 of CAZZYU010000008.1, forward strand.
CTCGGTCAGCTGGCCGCCCTCGCCGTAGCCGACGTAGCCCGGAGGCGAGCCGATCAGACGCGCCACCGTGTGGGGCTCGCGGTACTCGGACATGTCGATCCGGACCAGCGAGCGCTCGGTCGCGAACAGCCGCTCCGACAGCGCCTTGACCAGCTCGGTCTTACCGACCCCCGTCGGGCCCATGAACAGGAAGCTGCCCAGCGGCCGGTCGGGATCAGCCAGTCCGGCGCGGGCGTGACGCACGGTCTCGGCGACCGCGGCGACGGCGGCCTGCTGGCCGATGACCCGCTGGTGCAGGTCGTCCTCCAGCGAGCCCAGACGCTCGAGCTCGGCCGCCACGAGCTCGCCGACGGGGATGCCGGTGCGAACGGCGACCACCTCGGCGATCTCCGGCTCGCCCACGACGCCCGCAGCGTCCTGTGCGTCGGCAACCTCCGCGGGACGCTCGTCCAGCTGGGCCTGCAGGCGCGCGATGCGCTGCTTGATCTCACCGGCGTCCTCGTAGGCCTCGGCGTCGACGGCCGCCTGCTTCTCGGCCGACAGATGCTCGATCTCGGCACGGATCGCCGCCGCCTCGTGGACGGCGGGATCACTGCTCAGGCGCAGCCGCAGGCGCGCTCCGGCCTGGTCGACGAGGTCGATCGCCTTGTCGGGCAGCCGGTACTCGCTGATGTAGCGGTCTGACAGCCGCGCCGCCGCGTCCAAGGCGTCGTCGGTGATCCGCACGCCGTGATGTTCCTCATAGGCGGCGCGCAGGCCGCGCAGGATCGCCACGGTGTCCGGCACCGACGGCTCCTGCACCGTCACCGGTGAGAAGCGCCGCGCCAGGGCGCCGTCACGCTCGATCGCGCGGTACTCGGCCAGGGTGGTGGCGCCAACCATCCGCAGCTCGCCACGGGCGAGCATCGGCTTGAGCATGTTGGCGGCATCCATCCCGCCCGCGGCGGCACCCGCGCCCAGCACGGTGTGCAGCTCGTCGACGAACAGGATCACCTGACCCTCTGAGGTGACGACCTCCTCCAGCAACGCCTTCAAGCGCTGCTCGAACGCGCCGCGGAACTGGGTGCCGGCGATCATGCCGGCCAGGTCCAGCGCGACGACGCGGACGCCGCGCAGCGGTTCCGGCACATCGTTGGTGGCGATCTTCAGCGCCAGGCCCTCGGCGATCGCCGTCTTGCCGACGCCGGCTTCGCCGATCAGCGCCGCGTTGTTCTTGCGCCGCCGGGTGAGCACCTCGACCACCTGCGCGATCTCGGCCTCGCGACCGATCACCGGGTCGATGCGGCCGTCGCGCGCCTCTTGCGTGAGGTCATGGCCGAACTCATCCAGCGCCGGGGTATCGGACTGGCGCGTCTGAGCCCGCTGGCGCACGCCTGCGCCCTGACCCCCCGCGGTGGCGGCGGACCCTGATCCGGCGATCATCCCGCCGCCGGCGCCGCCCTGCTGAGCGGCCATCGCCTGACGGGCGCAGCGCTCGCACAGCAGTCCCGCGCGGCGCGATCCACCACCGGCGAACATCACCTGGACGACGCCGGGGCGCTCGCCGCACACGTCGCACAGGGGGGCGGTCTGGTTGTTCTGTGTATCGAAATCCACGATTCTCAATCTCCATCTCATAGACAGATCTCAGTCTGCGAGACGCAGATCATAGCACTTGTACGACGGCTGTCGAACTAAGCCGTATACAGTGTCGCCATGCCCTTCACCGTCCTTCATCCCGACGATCTGGAATGGATCACCCGCCCCCATGAGCCAGGCGAACCCGCCCGCCATGTGCGTGAGCTCAGCGAGGCCGCGGGCTTTGCCGACATCCGCGCGAACGTGTGGCGCTACGAGCCGGGAGCGGTCGGGCGACGGCACCGCCACCCCCGTCAGGAGGAGACCTTCCTCGTCCTCGCGGGGACGCTGTCGATGTACGTCGGAGAACCACCGGAGCGGCACGAGGTGCCGACCGGGAGCCTGATCCGGATCGACGCGGGCACGCCGCTGCAGGCCGCCAACCACGGCGCGGAGGAGCTCGTGATCTACGCCTCGGGATACCCGCCGGAGGCCGAGCGCGCCGAGCTGCTTGACCCGGCGGTGTAGGCGTCTCTGCGCATGGGCGCCGCGCGCCAGCCAGCCGAGCCGCGCGCGGGCTGCGTGCTCGGCGCCGCGGTCACCGTCACGCAGCTCGATCGCGATCCTCACCCCGTCCATCACCGGTTGCGCGCATCGGAGCCGGTGTCGTGGCTGCCGTGCCTGGACGGCTGGCTGATCACGCGTCACGACCTCGCCCTGCGGGCGATGCGCGACGCGGCGACGTTCACGGTCGATGACCCCCGGTTCTCGACCGCCCAGGTGATCGGCCCGAGCATGCTCAGCCTCGACGGTGCTCCCCACGCCCGCCATCGCGCGCCGTTCGTGGGGCCGTTCCGGGCCGCTGCGGTCGCCGGCCGGTTCGCCGAGGCCGCCGCCAAGCACGCCGACCGGCTGATCGACGGGTTCGCCGCGGCCGGCGGCGGCGAGTTGCGGCGCGGCTTCGCGGGACCGATGTCGGCGACGATCGTCGCGCGGGCGCTGGGAGTCACCGATCCCGGCGCGGTCGCCGACGTCCTCGCCATCTACGACGCGATCGTCGCCTCGGTGACCGCGATCTCCGCCGGCCAGCGCCCCACCGAGGCCGGCGCGCGCGCCTACGCGGCGCTGCGCGACCGCCTGGAGCCCGTGATCTCCGGGGCAGGTGGCGAGTCGCTGCTCTTCGACGCGGCCCGGGCGGCGGGCGGCGGCAGTCGCGCGCTCACCCATGACCAGATCGCCGCCAACGCGGCGGTGCTCCTGTTCGGCGGGATCGAGACGACCGAGGGAATGATCACCAACGCGGCGCGGGAGCTCTTGACGCGCTCAGACCTCCTGGCCGAGGTGGCGGCCGACCCGGCGGCGTCACTGGACGCGGTGATCGACGAGTCGCTGCGGATGGAGCCTGCGGCGGCCGTGATCGACCGCTATGCGACGCGCGACGTGCGGCTCGGGGACGCCGAGATCCGTCGCGGCGACCTGGTGCGGATCTCGCTCACGGCGGCCAATCGTGATCCGGCGGTGTTCGCCGACCCCGACCGTTTTGATCCGGCCCGGACCAACGCGCGGCGCCATCTCGCCTTTGCCCAGGGGCCGCACGTGTGCGTCGGGATCCACCTGGCGCGGCTGGAGGCGCGCACGGCGCTCGGGGCCCTGCTGCGCCGGCTGCCCGGCCTGCGCGCCGATCCGGCGCGCCCGGCTCAGGTCCGCGGCCTGGTGTTCCGCAAGCCGGCTCGCCTCGACGCGGTCTGGGACGCCGTGTGACTCACGTCGGCCGTTCAGCGGCCGGGGACCGGCACGGTCTGCACGTGGGAGACGAGCCGGCCGTCGATCAGCGTATGGACCGCGAAGCCGAGCGGCTCGACGCCCATCGGCCCGTCGGGGGCGTCGAAGTCCAGCAGGACCTGACAGCCCGTGCCGGGGATCGTCAGCGCCGGGCGCCCCGCCACCGATGAGCCGATCGTGCGGTGCACATGGCCGGCGATCACGCCGACCACCTGGGGATGGTCGGCGAGGGTCTGGGCCAACGCGGCACGGTCGGCGGCGAGCAGCCCGATCGAGTCCATGCCGGTCAGCCCGGTGACGAACGGCGGATGGTGCATCGCCAGCAGCGTCGGCGTGTCGGGTGCGGCAGCCAGGGTCGTCGCGATCCAGCCCTGACGGTCGGCGTCCAGCTGGCCGGACGCCTGGCCCGGGTGCACGGTATCGAGCATCAACACCCGCAGCTCGCCGAGCTCGACGACGTACTGGATGGGCTCCCCGTCGGAGCCGGAGCCAGAACCAGAACCGGGCAGCTCGAAGTGCCGGCGCATCGTCGTGCGGTCATCGTGGTTGCCCGGGATCAGGTGGCAGGGCAGCTGGAGCTCGGCCAGGGCATCGCGCAGTGCGGCGTAGTCCGCGTCGGCGCCGCTGTCGGTCAGATCGCCGGTGTGGATGACGACGTCCGGGCGCTGGGGCAGCCCGCGCACCGCGTCGATGACCGCCCGCAGCGTGCGCGCCGGGTCGGCGGCCTCCCAGCCGGCGCCGAAGTGGGTGTCGGTGATCTGCAGCAGCCGCACGACGGCGCGTCCGCGGGCCGCGTCAGTTCCCGCGGGCGATCATCACCGAGGTGGCCTTGACGGTCGCGGTCGCCTCGACCCCCGGCGCCAGACCGAGCTCCTCCACCGAGTCACGGGTCACCGCGGCGGTGATCAGGAACGGACCGGCCTCGATCTCGACCAGGGCCATCACCCCACCGATCTCCACCGAGCGCACGACCCCCGGCATGCGATTGCGCGCCGAGAAGCTCCCGCCGGCAGCGTTGCGCTGGCGTCGGCCACGGCCCCGGCTGAGCCGGCGCACCTCCTCCGCCGACACCATCCGGCGGTTGCGCGCGTCGCGCAGGGTCGTCAGCTTGCCGGCGCGGTCCCAGCGGCGCAACGTGTCGGCGCTGACGCCGATCGCCGCCGCCGCCTCGCCGAGAGTGAGGTGGGCCTCCATCACCGAAACATGACACAGCCGCCGCTCTCACGACAACACGGGGGCAATTCTCGGTCCGCTTTACTGCCGCTGACAGTCGTCGCCATCGCGACCGCCAGCCTCAGGGCGGGTCCCGGCGACCCCACACCAGGAGAGACGCCCGATGCCCCTCAGCGCCCGCCGGTCCACGCGCCCGCACAACCGCACGATCAACCTGCCGATGCAGAGCAGCGGCGACATCGAGATGCCGATCGACGCGCTGGCGGCGGACGGCGTCGGCGCCGAGGACGCCTACGAGATGATCCGCTCCGAGCTGCTGCTCGACGGCCAGGCGCAGCTGAACCTGGCCACGTTCGTGACCACCTGGATGCCGTCGCTCGCCGGTCGCCTGATGGCCGAGACGGCCGACAAGAACATGATCGACAAGGACGAGTACCCGCAGACGGCCGCGATCGAGGCGCGCTGCGTCAACATCCTGGCGGACCTGTGGAGCTCGCCGGAGGCCGAGAACGCGACGGGCTGCTCGACCACCGGCTCCAGCGAGGCGGCGATGCTGGCGGGGATGGCGCTCAAGTGGCGCTGGCGGGCCCGCCGGGAAAAGGCCGGCAAGCCGGCCGACCGGCCCAACCTGGTGATGGGCGCCAACGTCCAGGTCTGCTGGGAGAAGTTCTGCCGCTACTGGGAGGTCGAGCCGCGGCTGGTCCCGATGGAGGGCGAGACCTACCACCTCACCGCCGAGCGGGCGGTGGCGCACTGCGACGAGAACACGATCGGGGTGGTGGCGATCCTCGGCTCGACCTTCGACGGCTCCTATGAGCCGGTCAAGGAGATCGCGGCGGCGCTGGATGAGCTGGAGTCAGAGCAGGGCCTGGACGTGCCGATGCACGTCGACGCCGCCTCGGGCGGGTTCGTCGCCCCGTTCCTGGCCCCCGAGCTGGAGTGGGACTTCCGGATCCCGCGCGTCCAGTCGATCAACGCCTCGGGCCACAAGTACGGGCTCGTCTACCCGGGCGTCGGCTGGGCGGTGTGGCGCGACCGCGACGCGCTGCCCCGCGAGCTCGTGTTCGACGTCAACTACCTGGGCGGTCACATGCCGACCTTCTCGCTGAACTTCTCACGCCCGGGCAGCGAGGTGCTCGCGCAGTACTTCATGTTCATGAGCCTCGGGCACTCCGGCTACACCGAGCTGATGCGCGACCTCCAACGCACTGCGACCCACGTCTCCGCCGCGATCGCCGAGCTGGGGCCCTACCGGCTGATCTCCGACGGATCGGAGCTGCCGGTGTTCGCGTTCACGCTGGACCCGTCGATCACCAACTACACGGTGTTCGACATCTCCGAGCGCCTGCGTGAGCGCGGCTGGCTGGTGCCCGCCTACACCTTCCCCGCCAACCGGCAGGACCTGAGCGTGCTGCGGATCGTCGTGCGGGCGGGGATGCACCAGGAGATGGGCGACCAGCTCGTCGCCGACCTCAAGCAGAAGACCGACGCGCTGCAGTCGCTCGACGGTCCGCTGCCGCACGCGATCGCCTCCAGCGCCAAGGCGTTCGCGCACTGACGTCCCGCGCACGAACGCGGTGATGGCGGCGGGGCCGCACCACCCGCTCAGATCACCGCCGCCAGCTCACGCCCCGCGAGGGCCAGCTCATCCAGCGTCGTGGCCTGCACGATCCGGTCGAGGTCCAGCACGCGGGCACCCATCGCGTCCAGCTCCCGGGTGCCGACGACCGCATGGCACGGCACGCCGGACTGCCGGGCGCGGGTGGCGATCTCGCCGACCAGCTTGCCGGCCAGCGACTGCTCGTCGAGCCGGCCCTCGCCGGTGACCACGCAGCGGGCGGCCCGCATCCGGGCGTCGAAATCGACGGCCTCCAGCACGAAGCCCGCACCGGGACGCAGCTCAGCGCCGAGCGTCGCCCACAGCCCGCCCGCGAGCCCGCCGGCGGCGCCGGTCAGCGCGCGGCCGGTGGGGTCGCGCGGCAGTCCCGCGGCCTGGCGGCGCAGCCGCCGCGTCAGTCGCGCCACCTGCGCGGGGTCGGCGCCCTTCTGCGGCCCGAACACCGCGGCGGCATCCTCAAACGCGGTCCGCACGTCGCAGAGGACGACCAGACGCGCGTCACCGATTCCGCCGGCGGCCTCGATCGCGCGCAGCGCCCCGGCACCGCCGTCGGTGGTCGCGCTGCCCCCGACGCCGAGGTAGATCGTCCGCGCGCCGGCGGCGATCGCCGCGACGATCAGCTCGCCGGTGCCGACGGTGCTCGCGGCCAGCGCATCGCGCTCGGAGGCCGCGACGAGGCCGAGTCCACTGGCCGCCGCGGTCTCGATGAAGGCCGCGTCGCCGGCCGGCGACCCACCGCGGAGGGCGAGCACGAAGGTCGCCTCGATCTCCCGGCCGAGCGGGTCGTGGACCGCGACGGTGCGCAGCTCTCCGCCCAGCGCGGAGCGCAGCGCGTCCTGGGTGCCCTCGCCGCCGTCAGCCACCGGACACAGATCGACGGTCCGGCCACCGGCGCGCAGACCCGCGCCGATCGCGCCGGCGACCTGCGCGGCGGTGAACGTCCCCTTGAACGAGTCGGGCGCGACGAGGACGGTCTGCGGGATCGCAGCGCTTGGGCTCACCCGCGCCAGTATCCGTCATCCTCTGCGACGGTGACCGAGTACGAACTGATCGACGCCGGCGGCCGCGAGGTGCGGATCTCCAGCCCCGGCAAGGTCGTGTTCCCCGAGCCGGGAATCACCAAGCGTGACCTGATCGACTACTACCTGACGCTCGCCGGCCCGGTGCTCGCCCAGCTGCGCGACCGCCCGACCCATCTCAAGCGCTTTCCCAAGGGCGTCGGCGCCGAGCCGTTCTTTCAGAAGCGGATCCCCGACTCGGCGCCGGAGTGGCTGACGACCACGACGGTCACCTTCCCGAGTGGGCGAACCGCGCGTGAGCTGCTGCCCAACGATCCGGCCACGCTGGTCTGGGGCGTCAACCTCGGCGTGATCGACTGGAACCCGTGGCAGGTCCGCGCGCCGGCGCTCGATCAACCCGACGAGCTGCGCGTCGATCTGGATCCGACGCCCGAGGCGAAGTGGGATGACGTGCGCCGGGTCGCGCTCGTCTGCGGCGAGGTGCTCGCCGACCACGGCCTGACGGGATATCCGAAGACGAGCGGCTCACGTGGGATTCACATCTATGCCCGCCTGGTGCCCGAGCATGACTTCGTCACCGTGCGGCGGGCCGCCCTCGCGCTGGCTCGTGAGGTCGAGCGTCGCGCACCGGGGCTGGCCACGTCGAAGTGGTGGAAGGAGGAGCGCCACGGGGTGTTCGTCGACTACAACCAGAACATCCGCGACCGCACCGTGGCCAGCGCCTACAGCGTGCGACCGACCGCCGACGCCCGCGTCTCGACGCCGCTGCGCTGGGACGAGGTGGCCGACGTCGAAGCCGGCGAGCTGCGCCTGGACACGGTTCCGGGACTGGTCGCGCGGCGTGGCGATCCCGCGGCCGACCTGGACGCCCATCCCGGGTCGCTGACCGGTCTGCTGGAGCTCTCACGGATCGACGAGGAGGAGCGCGGCCTCGGCGACGCCCCGTGGCCGCCGCACTTCGCCAAGCAGGCCGGGGAGCCCAAGCGGGTCCAGCCCAGCCGGGCGCGCAGCGTGAGACCCGCCGACGACGGTTAGGGCGAGGGCCCGGCCCCCGGTGACTGGAGCCGTGAGCGAGCTGTCGTGACGCTCCCGGCTGGCTCGTTGGCCTTCGCGGCGGCGAGGTCGGCGGCTTGGTCAAGGACATCCGCGGCGGTCCGAAGGTCGTCGGGCGAGTGGGTGGTGAGCATCTCCAGCAGCTGGTCGTTGAGGGAGCCGAAGTGATCGCGGCCGGCTGCGCGGGCCGCTGGGGTCAAGGTGAGGATGACGCGGCGCCCGTCGCTGGCGTCTCGTTGGCGGGCGAGGAGTTCTGCTGCGATCAGGCGGTCGACCAGGACGGTGGCCGACGGTGCGGTGATGCCGATCCGGCGCGCGAGCTCGACGGTTCCGATCGTGGCGCCCTGCTCGGCAGCCTCGGTGACGACGATCAGCGCGGCGACGTCACTGCGGCTGAGGCCGTGCAGCTCGCCGAACCGATATCCCATCTCGGTGAAAGCGCCGGTGAGTCGTCTGAGAGCGCTCAGGAGGCGCCGGGCGTCGTCGTCGGCCACGTCCGCAGTCTCTCACCGCGACCAGTAGTTAGATATTCTAAGCTTGATTGTCGTTCAGAGTCGATCGCCGAGGAGAACCCATGACCACGCCCGCGCCTCGTTTTTCCAGTCCCCAGGAGTTCCGTGTCTCCAACGCGCGTATGGCCGAGAGCATCCTGTCCGCCGAACCGCAGCCCTACGTCGACGGCGGCTACGTCCGGCGTGTCGTCGAGATCCGTGGCCGCCGCAGCGGGCAGGTCCACAGCGTGCCGATCGCGGTGATCACCCTCGCGGGACGCCAGTACCTCGTCTCCCCCCGGCGTGGGCGCAACTGGGTCAAGAACCTGCTCGACGACCCCGACTGCGTGGTCAGGTCGCGCGACACCCGCGAACTCCGCCGCGCGGTGTTGGTGGACGAATCCGAGCGCGTCGGCGAGGTCGTGTCAACCTACGTCGCGCTCATGAACGCACCGTGGGCGGTGGCCCAATTCCCCTTCTCAGCTGACGCCTCCCGGGCTGAAATCGAGCGGGCCGCCGACGGCGTGGCCGTCTTCGAGCTGCGACCAGGCGACGCTGACCCCGGCGTGTGACGGCGCGGCGCCAAAGACGCCAGATGAGTGGGTGAGTTCGGCATTCCCAGTGCCTGTATGTCCCAACCCTCGCTGTCCGGCGCGAGAGTGGGATAAAACGGCACGCCCTGGCGACCGCCGCCGCAGGCGGCTACAGGAAGTCGTTGCCGGTGAGGACGTAGACGAACGGGACGAACGGGACGATTGAGGCGATCGCCCACGTGATCTTGGCGACGAGGCTCAGGTCGCTCTTGAACGGGATCGTGACCCAGATCAGCACGACGGCGATCGGGTGCAGCAGACAGCAGATGAATTCCAGGATCTTTCGCATGTCCTCCAAGGTACTCGGATCGACCGCCATTGCCCCACCGATCGACCGCCACCGGCCCCGTCAACCGATTGCTATTGCTCCATCTGCTCCAGCAGGCAGGCGCGCGGCGCCTTGTCCTCGCGCCAGCGCACGATCTTGGTCCCGTGACGGATCCGACCCTCGGAGGCGTGGTCGAAGGTGACCTCGACGACGAGCTCGGGACGCAGCGCGACCCACTCCATCTCCCGCTCGGTCTGCCAGCGGCTCGGGTCGCCGTGGCCGCGCTCGCCGGTCTCATACGGGGCCAGGGTGTCGACGAGCGCGCGCTTCTGCGCCGCCCGCAGCCCCGAGGAGTGCCCGACGACGTGCAGCGCGCCCGCCGGGTCATAGAGGCCGAGGATGAGCGACCCGACGGTCCCGGGCTCCTTGCCCGGCCGGTAGCCGGCGACGACGGCGTCGATCGTGCGCACGCGCTTGACCTTGACCATCCCCTTGCGCTGGCCGGGCCGGTAGGGCGCCTCGAGCTCCTTGGCGACCACGCCCTCGCCGTGGGCCAGCCACGGCTGCGCGGCGGCGGGATCGGTGGTCAGCGGCGTGAGGTCGATTCCCAGCGCGCCGCACAGCGCGGTCAGCGCGTCGCGGCGTTCGCGCAGCGGGCGATCGAGCAGCGTCTCGTCGTCGCGCAGGAGCAGGTCGAAGGCGACGAACCGAGCGGGGGTCTGCTCGGCGAGCATCGCCACCCGCGAGGCCGCCGGATGCAGCCGCTGCTGCAGGGAGCCGAAGTCCTGCTGGGGACGCGCCGGATCGGAGTCGGCGTCGATCACGATCTCGCCGTCGACGACGTAGCGACCGGCGGCGAAGCTCAGCTCCGGGAAGTACCGGGCCAGCGGGCGGCCGCTGCGCGACTGGATGTGGACCGCGTCGCCGTCGACGAAGACGATCGCCCGAAACCCGTCGAACTTCGGCTCGTAGGCCCACTGCTCGCCAGTGGGCAGCGCCGCCGCCGAGCGCGCCAGCTGAGGCTCGATGGGAGGTGTGAGCGCCAGCGCCACGGTGAGGCGATGCTATCCCCGCGAGCGAGGGATAGGATCAGCTTCATGGCCGCGCCGTCGACTCCCTCGTTTGAGACCAGCGCGGCCGAGCAGGAGTACCTGGAGTCGCTGTTCTGGCTCTACGAGGCCGGCTTCCCGATGACCGGGGCCAACCTGGCTCGGGCGATGCAGCTGTCGGCGCCCAGCGTGCACGAGATGCTCGGACGCCTGGAGCGCGGGGGCTACATCACACGCGCGGGCGGGCGCGCGATCGAGTTCACCGACGCCGGCCGCCAGCACGCCGAGAGCGTCGTCGGGCGCCACCGGATGATCGAGCGCTTCCTCACCGATGTCGTCGGGGTCCCGTGGGACGACGTCCACGAGGAGGCCGAGAAGCTCGAGCACGCGATGACCCCCCGGTTCGAGGCCTACGTGCGCACGGCCGTCGGCGACGCCCGGACGTGTCCGCACGGTCACCCGATCAAGGTGCACGAGCGCATCGACGGCGTGCCGCTGGCTGACTGCGAGGTCGGAGCCCAGGTGACGATCCTGCGCCTGGAGAACGAGGCCGAGGACCTGCTGCACTACCTCAAGGCGGCCGGCATCGAGCCCCAGGTCAGCGGCGAGGTGATCGCCAACGACGGTGAGGAGATCCAGGTCCGCCACGACGAGATCACCAGCGTCGTCACCTTCAGCGTCGCCGAGACGGTGACGGTGACCGCCGACCCGTCGCCGCCGGCGCGCAAGGCGCTGCCCGAGCAGCTGGTCCTCGGGCGCGAGCGCTACGGCCGCTGACCGCTGACCCAGCGGTCCAGCTGGGCGTAGACCGCGGGGTGGTTGAGCAGGTCGAAGTGGTTGACGGCGCCGAGGTGGTGATAGTTCTCCTGCGCAAAGCCCAGCTCCTCGGCCGACGTCCGCTGTGCCCTTGCGCTGGAGCTCAGCACGAGCAGATCGCCGAGCAGGCGCCCCCCGAGCGCGTCGGGCTCGCGGGTCAGCGTCGCCGAGATGAAGTAGTGGTCGGCGCTTTCCAGAAACGGGAGCTCGCTGCCGCGGCGCAGATCTCGGATGCCGGCGCTGCCGGCCCGCAGCGGAGCCGCGAACGCTCGCGTCTCGGGCAGCCGCGCGAGCGCGCGCTCGGCGCCGTGCGCGGCTCGCGCCAGCGGCGCGCCGGTGTGCGGGGTGCCGAGCCCGACGATGCAGCGCACCCGGTCTGACCAGCCGCTGGGTTGCCCGCAGGCGGCGCGGATCACCAGGCCCCCCATCGAGTGACCGATGAGGACGATCTCCTGCACGGCGACCGGCCAGTCGGCGATCGTCTCGGTCAGCGCGGCCGACAGCGCAGCGCCGTTGTCAGACACCGGGCGCCCGGAGTTGTATCGGACGTAGAGCGGGGTGAATCCGTGCTCGGCGGCCAGACGGTCGCCGTAGGGCCGGTGGCGCGCGGCGCCCCACCGCCACGAGGCGTCGGTCTCCCCCAGACCATGGACGAACACGACCAGGCGCGGGGTCGGGGAGGGCGCGGCGGCGCGGTCGCAGATCACCGTCAGCGGCGTGGCCAGCACGCTGCCGCGCTGCTCGAGCCGGTCGCCCCAGGCGCCGTTGAGCACGCCGAGCACCGCCCGCCCGCGGGGGTCGCGCTCCAGTGACGGCGCATCGGCCGGGCGCGTCAGCGCCACGCCCAGCGCTCCGCCGCGCACGATCGCCCCGGTCAGCCGGCCGGCCACGCCGTAGGAGGCCGCGGCGATCGCGTCGTGCAGCACCCGGACCGGGGCCGCCAGCGGTCCCAGCGCGGCGAAGACCCGCTGCGCCACACCCGCATGGACATCGCGCGCCTGTGCGGCCACCCCCGTCGCGGCCTCACCCACGAGCTCTCCGAGCGCCCTGACCTCGTCAGACCGCATCGGCGACGTCTGCGCTCAGGCGGGGGTGGGGGCGCCGATCTCGGCGTAGGCCTGGGCGAGGCGTTTGACGCCCTCCTCGATCTCGGGCGGGGTGACGCCCGAGTAGGCCAGCCGGAAGGAGGCGTCGGCACCCTCCAGGACGAAGTCCGAGCCCTTGACGAATTGGACGCCGCGACGGGCCGCGGCATCGAACAACGCGTTGACGTCGGTGCCCGCGGGCATCTCCACCCACAGGAAGTAGCCGCCCTCGGGGGCGACGAAGCGGGCGTCGGGCAGGTGCTCGGCGAGCGCGCCGCAGAGCGCCTCGGACCGTTCGCGCAGCGCCGCGCGGATGACCTCGATCGAGCGGTCGATCCGGCCCGAGCGACAGAACTGGTTGACGATCCCCTGCGCGACCATGTTCGGCGACACGTAGGTCGAGGTCGCCAGCGTGGCGATCGTCGCGATCAGCTCCGCGGGCCCGACCAGGTAGCCGGTCCGGATGCCGGGGCAGACCGTCTTGGAGAACGACGAGGCGTAGACGGTGACGTCGGGCGCCATCGAGAGCATCGAGGGCAGCGTCTCGCCGGCGAAGCGCAGCCTGATGTACGGGTCGTCCTCAAACAGCGTGAACCCGTGACCGCGGGCGAGCTCGATCAGCCGCTCGCGCTTGGCCTGCGACAGCGTGTAGCCGGCCGGGTTCTGGAAGTTGGGGATGATGTGCGCGAGCTTGGGCGTTGGCCCGTCGGCCAGCGCCTGCTCCAGTGCCGTGGTGTCGATCCCGTCGGCCTCCAGGGCGACCATGCGCACGTCGGCGTGGCGCTGGCGCAGCGACAGCAGCGTGCGGTCGTAGGTCGGCAGCTCGGTGATGACGGTGTCGCCGCTGGCGACGAGCGCGTCGAACAGGAACGCGTCGGCCTGCATCGAGCCGTTGGTGACGAGCACCTGCTCGCGGGCGACGCCGTGGTAGTCGGCGATCCACTCGCGCAGCGGCACATACCCGACCGAGGTGCCGTAACCGGTCATCCGTGCAGCGTCGGCGGCGAACGCCTCCTGAGCCGAGGCCTTCAGACCCTCGACATCGACGATGTCCAGCGAGGGAGCCCCGCGCGCAAATGAGATCGTGTCGGCCATCGCCACAGAGACTATCTCGGACGGGGCGGGGCGAGCGTCACGTCGAGCAGCACCCGGCCAGCGCGCGGTCAGCGCGCGGCGAGGTTCACGTCGAGCAGCACCCGGTCGTCTCCCTGGTACTCGCGCACCGCGACGCCGGCGACCTGGGGCAGCTGGGCGAGCGCGCGCTCGAAGGCCCGCAGCGCGCCGGCGTCGGCAAACGGCCCGGCGGTCACAGCGACCGTGGCCGCCTGGGCGGCGCGGTGCTCGAGCAGCTCGGCGTACTGGGAGAGCAGCTCGCGGTGCAGCTCGAGCAGTCGCTCGTGGGCCGCGCTCAGCTCGTGCAGCTGCGCCAGCACGACCGCCGGGTCCTCGTCGCCGGCGAGCGCGCCGGCCGGCCGGGCGATCTCCGGCGGGGTGGCCCCGGGCGAGATGGTCTCCGGCGCGGGTGCGGCCCGCAGCCGCGCGGGCCGGCGCCGCGGAGGATCGTCAAGCTCCAGCGGCGGTTCCTCCAGCGCCTGGGCGACGGCGGCGATCTCGCCGAGGTCGCCGCCGGCCTCGGCGGCGGCGTCGCCATCCGGGTCATCGGTCGTCGGAGCGGCGGGGCGGCTCGGCGCCAGACCGGTCTGGATCGAGCGCAGCCGCCGGTCGATCTCGGCCAGGCGCTCGTCGATGATGGAGGGCTCGGGCATCGTCGGTCCAGCGAGCCTACCGAGGAGCTCGGCGTGACGTGGACGCTCGGGCTCAGCCGCCGCCGCGCGCAGCGCGCGCCGTCAGCGCTTGAGCAGATCGGCCGCGGCCTGCGCGACCTGGGTCGGGGTGCGCCCGACCTTCACGCCCTTGGCCTCCAGCGCCTGCGCCTTGGCCGCGGCGGTCCCGTGCGAGCCCGAGACGATCGCGCCCGCATGGCCCATCGTCTTGCCCGGCGGCGCGGTGAAGCCGGCGATGTAGCCGATCACCGGCTTGGTCACCGACTCCTCGATGAAGTCGGCGGCGCGCTCCTCGGCGTCGCCGCCGATCTCGCCGCACATGACGATCAGCTCGGTCTCGTCGTCCTCCTGGAACATCCCGATCACGTCGATGAAGTCGGTGCCCGGCACCGGGTCGCCGCCGATCCCGACGATGCTCGAATTGCCGAAGCCGCCCTGGGCCAGCACGTTGCCGATCTGGTAGGTCAGCGTTCCGGAGCGTGAGACGACCCCGACGTTGCCGGCGGAGAAGAACGAGGCGGGGATGATCCCGACGCTCGCCTTGCCCGGCGAGAGGATCCCGGGGCAGTTGGGGCCGATCAGGCGGGCGCGGCCGTTCTTCTTGAGGATGTTGTAGACGCGCAGCTCGTCCTGGGCGGGAATGCCCTCGGTGATGCAGATGATCAGCTCGATCCCGGCATCCTCGGCCTCGAGGATCGAGTCGGCGGCAAACCGCGGCGGCACGAACACCATCGCGGTGTTGGCGCCCTCCTGCTGCACGGCCTCGTGGAAGGTGTTGAAGACCGGGATCCCCTCGACGTCCTGGCCGCCCTTGCCGGGGGTGACCCCGGCCACGACCTGGGTGCCGTAATCGCGGTTGCGCAGCGAGTGGAAGGTCCCCTCGCGGCCGGTGATGCCCGACGTGCACAGGCGTGTGTTCTCGTCGATCAGGATGCTCATCGGCTCAGGCCTCGTGGGCGAGCGCGACGACTCGGGCGGCGGCGCCGTCCATCGTCGACTCCGCGTAGACGTTGGGGAGATCGGCCTCCTGCAACAGCGCCCGGCCCTCCTCGCCGTTGGTGCCGTCGAGGCGAACCACGAACGGGACGGTCGGCTCGATCTGCTTGAACGCCTCGATCAGCCCCTTGGAGACCTCGTCGCAGCGGGTGATCCCACCGAAGATGTTGAACAGGACGGCCTTGACCTTGTCGTCGGAGAGGATCACCTCAACCGCGCTGGTGATCGCGTCCGCGCGCGAGCCGCCGCCGGCGTCGAGGAAGTTGGCGGGCGAGCCGCCCGCCTCGGCGACGACGTCAAGCGTCGACATCGACAGCCCGGCGCCGTTGGCGAGAATGCCGATGTCGCCGTCGAGCTTGACGTAGGTGAGGCCGCGCTCGGCGGCCATCACCTCCTGGGGATCCTCGGCGGAGAGGTCACGCAGCTGCGCGTTGTCGGCGTGGCGATAGAGCGCGTTGCCGTCGAGGGTGACCTTGGCGTCCAGCGCCTTGACCTCGCGCTCCGGGGTGATGATCAGCGGGTTGACCTCGACCAGCGTGGCCTCCTCGGCGGTGAAGACCTCATAGAGCTTGGCGAGCATCGCGCCGATCGGCCGGACGACGTCGGCATCGACCCCGGCCTCGAAGGCCAGGCGCCGGCCGTGGAAGTCCTGGAAGCCGAGCAGTGGGTCGACGTGCAGGGTGGCGATCGCGTCGGGGTCCTCGTCGGCGACCGCCTCGATATCCATGCCGCCCTTGGTGGAGAGCATCACCAGCGGCGCCTTGGCCGAGCGGTCGAAGACCACCGAGGCGTAGTACTCGGACTCGATCTGCGAGGCGCCCTCGATCCACAGCTCGTGGACGGTGAGCCCGCGGATGTCCATGCCGAGGATCGCGCGAGCGTGCTCCTCGGCCTCCCCACGGTCCTGCGCGATCTTGATCCCGCCGAGCTTGCCGCGGCCACCGATCTGGACCTGGGCCTTGACCGCGCAGGGATAGCCGATCTCGTCGGCGGCGGCCACGGCGTCCTCCACCGTGCGCGCCGGCTTGCCGTCGGGGACCGCCACGCCGTGGCGGGCGAACAGCTGCTTGCCCTGGTACTCGAGGAGGTCCATGCGATCGCTGACCCTAGCGATTTCGGCGCGCTGCCGACGCCGAGACGCGCCGTGCGAGAACGAAATGGCATCATCCGATCGCTATGGCGATACCAAAGAACGTCTCCTTCGTGACCTTCGATGTCTACGGAACCCTGATCGACTGGGACACCGGTGCCTACGAGGCGTTCACCCGTGAGGCCGACCGCGACGGCTTCACCGTCGAGCGGGACGCCCTGATCCCACTCTTCCACGAGATCCAGCAGGAGATCGAAGCCGGCTCCTACGAGCTCTACGCCGAGGTGCTGCGCCGGACGGCGGTGCGCATCGCCAAGGAGCTGGGCTGGCCGCTGGAGCCCTCGCGCTCGGGCTTCCTGCCCGACTCGGTGCAGCGCTGGAAGCCGTTCAAGGAGACCAACGCGACGCTGACCAAGGTCGCCAAGGCCCACAGCATCGGCCTGATCTCCAACATCGACGACAAGCTGCTGGGCCAGACCCGCCGCCACATCCCGCTGGACTTCGACCTCGTCGTCACCGCCCAACAGGTGCGCTCCTACAAGCCCGACGCCGCCCACTTCACCGAGTGCGAGCGCCGGATGGGCTCCAAGAAGGGCTGGGTGCACATCGCGGCCAGCTACTACCACGACGTCGAGCCCTGCCTGAAGAAGAAGATCCCGGTGATCTGGGTCAACCGCACCAAGCAGCAGCTGGAGCCGGGCCAGAAGAAGCCCGACGCCGAGGTCTCCACCTTGCGTGAGGCGGCCAAGCTGATCGGCGTCGGCTGAGCCGTCGAGGCGGGGGGCGCGCGGGACGGGCGGGACGGACCGAGCGGGCCGGACAGTCCGGACGGGCGCAGACGCACTGATGCGCGCCGTTGCCCTGCACGAGGACGTCATCGTGTTCGTCTCCGACGCCTGGCAGACCACCTGCACCGCGGTCCGCAGCGGCGACGAGGGGTTCGTGATCGACTCCCCGGTCTACCCCGAGGAGCTGCGGGCACTGCCCGACGTGCTGGAGCAGGCGCAGTTCCCCGTCTCCGGACTGCTGGCCACCCACGGCGACTGGGACCACCTGCTGGGCCGGCTGGCCTACCCCGGGGGCGCGCTCGGCGCCGCCGAGTCCACGGTGGAGCGGATCGGGGCCGAGCTCGGCGAGGCCCAGCGCCGGCTGCGAGCCTTCGACGAGGAGCACTACGTCCCTGATCGCGGGGCGTTGGCGCTCGGCGCGCTGCAGGCGCTCCCCGTCCCCGGCCGCCTCGAGCTCGGCTCCGGAGAGCCGGCCCATGAGCTCGCACTGCTCGGCGCCGACGGTCACACCGCCGACGGCGCCGCGTACTGGCTGACGTGGGCGGCGGTGCTCGTCTGCGGCGACTACGTCTCGCCGGTCGAGATCCCGATGATCTCACCCGGCGGCTCGCTGCCGGCCTACCGGGCGACGCTGGCGCGCCTCTCGGGTCTCATCGACCAGGCCGAGTGGATCGTCCCCGGGCACGGCGCACCGCTGTCACGCGAGCGCGCCCAGGAGATCCTCGGTGAGGACGACCAGTACCTCGCCGAGCTGGGACGCGACCCGGCCACCGCTGCGCCTCCGACGTCGCGCGGGCGCACCGCCCCGCAGCGGCGCATCCACGCCGACAACGTCGCCGCGGTCACCGGCTGAGCGTGTGGAACCGTCGCCGACTCGGCGGCGTCGGCACCGGCGGAGCGCGTGGTGGTGGTCGCCTATTCGGCGGCGGCGGAACTGATCACGGCGAGCGTGTCGCCGGCCGAGACCGCTGAGCCGGCGGAGATCGGCAGCTCGGCCACCGTGCCCGACCGGTGCGCGGTGATCTCGTTCTCCATCTTCATCGCCTCGATGACCGCGACCAGCTCGCCTTCGGCCACCTCGGCGCCCTGCTGCACGGCGACGCGCAGCACGGTGCCCTGGAGTGGGGAGGCCAGCGTG
>CAZZYU010000009.1:0-49771 GCA_964658375.1 uncultured Acetobacteraceae bacterium
GGTAGCTGACATGCGCTTCGAGGAGTGGCGCTTCAGTCACCACAGCGAGCGTAGGGTGCCGGGACCGCCGCAGGGTCGCTGGACGACACCGGCCGGCGGTCAGCCGCTCCCGCGGTGCTGGAGCCGTGACAGCCAGACCGCCTTGGCGCCCAGATCGCCGGTGCGATACACGTAGAACAGGCATGCGAGCGCCAGCAGCGCGGTGATCGCCCGCAGGGCGATCGGCATGGCGGGCGTCCGGCGGATCCAGGCGAACACCCGGTCGCCGGCCACGACCCCGGAGCTCTCACCGTGGGCGGTGGCGTGAACGGCAAGCGCGATCAGGTAGAAGGCGACGAAGGCGATGGTGAAGATCCGCAGCGTCCCGGCCGCGTCGGCGTGCTCGGAGATGAGGTGCGTGACCCCAGGCCCGTCGCCCTCCAGCCCCAGCGCCGCTCTCAGTTTGTCGCCGGCGCTCATGGTGAGATTCAGCGACCCGAGCGCGATCACCGCGGCCAGGCCGACCCAGGCGCCAGCCCAATTCTCAAACCACCGCGGCCGCACGGCGAGGACCAAGCCGCCGATTGCCGCCAGCGGGATGAAGATGACCGGGACGTGCAGGAACAGCGGGTGGGCGGGCAGCCCCCCGTAGATGGTCGTGAGACCGATCGGGATGACCGCGAAGGTCAGGACGGCGAGGACGGCGAGCGCCGGGAGATCCCAACGCCTGACTGAACCCGAGTTGTCAGAGACGGTGGCGTATGACATGGCATCAGTCTCATCGCAAAGTATGAGAGGGAGATGAAACCGGGGCGAGCTCAGAACGAAGGGGAGGTGTCTCACCCCCTGCGGCATCAACCGTGACACCCGCCCGGGCGTGGAAGCTCAGTGCGGCAGGCCGCCGTCGATCAGCGCGATGATGATGCCGACGACGCCGGCACCGAGCAACGTCTCCACCACACCTCGGCGGGCGAGTAAGAGAGCGATCGCCGCGACCGCCAGGATCGCGAACTGCCAGCCGCGCAGCGCGACCGCAAGCAGGATCGCGGCCCCGAAGATCGCGCCGATCGCCGCCGGACCGGCGCCGTCGAGAAACGCCTGCGCGGTCTGATTGGTCCGCAGCAGCTCAAACCGCGGCCCGCCGATCAGGATGAACGAGAAGGACGGAGCGAACGCCACCACGGCAGCGAGCAGCGCACCGGCGAGACCGTGAGCGGCATAGCCGACCGCCGCGACGGTGGCGACCACCGGCCCCGGCGTGACCTGCCCGAGTGCGACGGCGTTCAGGAACTGGGCGTTGGTCATCCAGTGGTGGACGTGCACGGCGTCGCCCTGCATCAGCGGGATGATCACGAACCCTCCGCCGAACGACAGCGCGCCGACCTTCAGCGCGGTCCATGCCAACGCCCCAAGCCCGCCGCTCGCCATCGACATGGGAATCAACAGCGCCGTCGTCGGGAGTCCTCCTCGTCCGGATACGGACACCTCCAATGCGCCGCACGCCAGCAGCACGAGCACCAGGTAGGGGCCGACAAGAACCGCGGCGACCATTCCGGCGGTCAGATACGCCAACCAGCGCGAGCGCCGGACCCTGTCGATCCCCGCGCGGGCCAGGCTCGGGGCGAGAAACCCGCGACCGGCATGGACCGCGACCGCCGCCACCGCGGCGCCCGCACCCGCCCCGGCGCCGCGCACCCAGAGCGGCGGGCTATGGCCCAGGAACAACAACGACAACGCGATGATGAGGATGACGGCCGGCGCGATGAACCCGAGCCCACCGACGAGCACGCCGGGGGTCCCCGCCACCCGGTAGGCGCAGAAAATCGCCAGCTGCGTCGACGCCGGTCCCGGCAGCAGGCTGCACGCCGCGTTGGCGTCCTGGAACTCGGCGGGGGTCATCCATCCCGTGCGGTCGACCATCAACACGCGCAGCAGCGCGACGTGCGCCGGGGGCCCGCCGAAGCCCGTCACTCCGATCCGCGTCCATTCGCGCGCGACCACCGCCAACGGGACACGCGATCGTGCACTCGCCGCCGACATCCTCACCCGTCTCGCTGCTGGCCCGTATCCATCCCTGCCTCAGCTCCTCGCCGGCGCCATCGTCGTCTGCTCGTCACCGCCCGTCCCCGAGGTCACCAACCCCCACCTGCGTCGGTCGCCGGCCAGTCTCGCAAACACGAATGTCGCAGGCAGTGTGCGTGGCGCGCCACCAGATCGCGTCGAGCAATCTCGACGCGATGCAAGAGACCCGTGCCGTCCGGCTCATGGGAGGGACCTCGCCCATGCCGGTCACTCGACGACCTTGAGCGCGAGGGTCGGACAGGCGGAGACTGCGCGACGGACGAGACGGGTCAGTTCCGCGGAAACCCGGGGCTCTCGGATGATCGGATACCCCCAATCATCGAGCGAGATGAGCTCGGGCACGATCTCGGCGCAGAGACCATGCCCGTCGCAGGCGATCGGATCGACGACCAGTTTCATCGTGTGCCCATGCTGGAGGGCAGTCCCGGTGTCTCCAGGACGCGACGGGCGTCACAACCGTCGCACGGGCCGCCGTCTGCGTGGTCGATGAACTGCGCCCTGAACACCCGCAGCGCGCTGGCGACGAAGCCGACCACGCCGTCCGGGTGTGCGCACGCGCCGCGGCCGGGGATCTCCGCACACCAGCACGCCACGTCAGCCAATGCCCGGCGGCCATCACGCCCGCTGCGGATGTCCTCGAGCGCATCGGCGATCCCGGCGAGTCCGTGGATGCAGGGGCCGCACTGTCCCGCGCTCTGGGCCGCCATCCACCAGGCGACCCGAGCGGTCTCGCTCACGGGGCATACCTCGACGGGCAGCACGACGACGCTGCCGGCGCCGAGCCGCGCCCCGGCGCGCTGCACCGTGCCGCGATCCAGCCGTAGACCTCGGAGCTGGTCAGGCCCGACCCATCCACCGGCATAGCCGCCGATGAGGACTCCGGCGATGCGCGCGGTGACCCCGCCTGCATCGCGCAACAGAGCACTGAGCGCCTCTCCGTGATCGACCTCGTACACGCCGGGGTACATGACCGCGCCGCCGAGCGTGATCAGCGTGGTGCCGGGGTCCTCGACGGTGCCGGCCTTCCGAAACCAGCGGGTGCCGTGCCGGGCGATGAGACCGGCGTGGGCGAGCGTCTCGACGTTGCTGACCAGCGTGGGCCGGCGGTCGACACCGCGGTCGGTGACCCGGCGCGACGCGCCCGTCGGAGCGGCGCGCGCGGTGTTGCACCAGTTGACCAGGGCGGTCTCCTGCCCGGTGACATATCCGGCGGGGACCCGTGTCACCTCGATGCGGCGATCGGCGGATCGCCGCCGCGTCCGTTCCGACAGCGCCTCCCGCACCGATGCGCAGGAGGAGAGGTCGAACTCGTCGATCGCCAGCAGGATCCGTTCTGCCTGGATCATCTCGGCGACCGCGACCGCCCCGTCGATGACCAGATGAGGCGCGGATCGCATCAGCACTCGGTCCTTGCCACTCATCGGCTCACCTTCACAGCCGTTGGCGATGAGCACGCGCCGGCCCTTGCCGCGAGCGAGAGCGTCGATCTTGTACGCAAACGGGAAGCCCGCCCCTCCGCGGCCGCGCAGACCCGAGGCGGCCAGGTGTGCACGCAGCTCGGCGTTATGGACCTGGACCGGTGGCCCATGCACGTCGCAGTGCTGCTGATAGGTCATCCGATCAGGGCCGATGCCCTTGAGCAGGCGAGTCTGGCTCACGACACCGACCGGTGGGTGGCCGGGGACAGCAGCCGCGCCGGCGTGCCGGAACGACGCGCCCAGTTCGGACCCAGCGGCCCAATCGGGACCCAGATGGCCACGCCGGTCACATAGGCAGCCGTCAACCCAGCGGCCGCCACCCGGACCCGGCGGCGACCGGGCCATCCGATCGTGAGCCGGACCCCGATCGCGATCAGCAGCCCCGTTGCACAGGCGATGTCGAGGATCCCCATCCAGCTCTGGCGGACGTCGCTGCCGGTGCCGAGGCCGTGGACGAAAGCCAGCGGCCACATCGCGTACGCCAGCCAGTGGACTGCCCGCCAGACCCGGTGGCCCAGGCGGACCCTGATCACGCTGGTGATCGCGACTGCCAGCAGAAGGTCCAGAGCGGCGGCGCCGAGACCCAGCCAGAGTGGCCGGTAGGCACCGATGAACGGAACGAAGGCATCGGCCAGGGTGATCGGCGCGAAGCTGTCAAGCACAGCAGTGATGATGTGAAGGGTCAGGAAAACCCCGGCCAGCAGCGCCGCGTGACGATGCAGGCCGTCGACCACAAAACGCGGCCAGCGGTCGCTGCGCAGCCGACCGACCTGGGTGACGCCGAGGATGATGGCGACCGTCAACAGGATGAGCGCCACCGCTCCGCTCGCGCGCGTGCTGTACCAGAGAGCGGTCAAGCCGGCCACGATCCGATCTGGCTGACCGAGCCATCGAGGGCAACCAGGCGCGCCGGGAGATGCTGCCGGTCAAGCCACTGCGGCGCAGTCGGCCCGAGCACGAGCGACGCGGTGGCGGCGACATTGGCCTGTGCGCACGTCGCCGCCGCGACCGAAGCGATCACCCAATACGGGGCGACCGGCAGGCCGTCCCGCGGGTCGAGCACGTGGTGGACCGCCCGATCGCCCTGCCACCAGCGTCGAGCCATGAGGCTGGACGTGGCCAGACCACCAGACCGGATGTAGACGGCCTGCTCACACCCAGCCGCAGATGTGCGATGGTCGGCAGCGATGCCGACAGCCCATCCCGATGCGGGAGGCTCCCCGGCCACGGCAATGTCACCACCGAGCGATACGAGCACCGGCCCACCGGTCTGCGCATGAGCTGCCTGGACAGCCTGATCGGCGGCGTGGCCTTTGCCGACTGCGCCCAGGTCAAGGCTCACCTCCGGCGGGATCCAGATCGCGGGCGCCTGAAGCTCAAGCTGGATGCGCCGCCACGGCTGGCGCCGCTCGTCAGATCCGGCCGGTGGGCAGCTCTCGAACCCCGTTGACGGGCCGACGCTCGACAGCGCGGTGTAGTCCCGGTCATATCCCAGCCACCGCAGCTGTTCACCCAGCGTGGGATCGACCGCGCCATCGGAGACATCAGCCGCCCACAACGCCAGCTCGGGCAGCTCGGCCAGCTCGGGAGAGATCCCCGTCCACCGCCCTGACGCCTGATTGACCACCGCCAGCTCCGAATCGGGGCGAAAGCGGCTCGCCAGACGGTCGACCGCAGCCGCGACCCGCTTTACCTCTTCGCAGGCCGCGAACAGATGCTCGCTCGGCGCGCAGACCGTCGCCGTGCTGCCCAGAGCCGGCCAGCTGCTGCTGCTCATCTTCGGAATCGGCGATCGGTCCAGCAGGGCGTTCATGAGCCACCAGAGGTCACGGTCGCCGACGACACCGGAGCCGGAGCCGGCGCGCCGCCGGCGGGGCGAGGCTCGAGGTCGATGTCGGCGCGGCCGAAGGCACGGTGGCTGATGCGCCGGGCGCGCTGGTCGTCGTCGCCGACGACGCCTTCGACCTGGAATGGCGGTGGTGATGATGGCCGGTCCCCAGGGTCAGCTGAGATGTTGATCGACCTGCGCCGGCGGTCGACGCCGGGGCGGTGCGAGCTGTCTCTCCCCCGCGGCTGGCCGCAGACGCATGCCCGGGGAAGGTCCGGGCCGCCAAAGCGGCGACGCAGCCGGCCAACAGCAGCGAACTGGTCGCCATGAGCTGCTTGGCACGTCGCAGGCGGCGCAACGCCGCGTCACGCCTCCGGGCTTTTGAAAGCTGGGCTGGGTCGTTCACGAGCCCGACGTTCGACGATCACGCTAAAGGGACGGTCAGACGCTGATGAGAGGTCTCTTTTCCCGAGATTTCCGGGCCCTACCGGCCCGTATGCTGCCCCGATGGACACCGTCGCGATCATCGAGGACGAACCTGGGATCGTCGACTTCGTCAGCCGCGGGCTCGCCGCCGCCGGCTTCATCGTCTGCACCGCGCTGGACGGAGAGCAAGGCCTCGCCCTCGCCCTCAACGAAGAGGTCGATCTGGTCGTGCTTGATCTCATGCTGCCCAAGCTCGGCGGCCGTGAGATCCTGGATGAACTGGCCCGCCATCGCCCCGGTCTGCCCGTGATCGTGCTCACGGCCCGCGGAGAGATCGAAGACCGCGTGGACGGCCTGCGCGCCGGGGCGGTGGACTACCTCGTCAAACCGTTCGCGTTCGCCGAGCTGGAAGCCCGCGTCCAGACCCATCTGCGCGTCGCGCGCCAGAGCCCGGCGACCGCCTTGCGGGTCGGACCGCTCACGCTCGACCTACTCGAACGCCGGGTGACACTCGGCGGAGAACCGGTCCGGCTCTCGAACACCGAGTTCGACCTGCTCAGGTATTTCATGCACAACCCAGGACAGGCGCTGACGCGGGACCAGATCCTGAGTGCCGTCTGGGGCTATAACCACGACCCGGCGACCAACGGCGTGGACGTCTACGTGGGCTACCTGCGCCGCAAGCTCACCCGTGTCGACAGACCCTCGGTGACGATCACCACCCTGCGCTCCCGCGGCTACCGACTCGACAATCCGGAGTGATCCGCGCATCCAGTCTGCGCTGGCGGCTGGCCGCATGCTTCGTGGCCACCATGCTGGCCGTGCTCGCCGTCGTGTTCGTCCTCGTCTATGAGCAGACCGGCAGCCAGTTGCGCGCCGAGATCGACAGCGATGTGCGCGGCGACGTCACCCAGCTGGTCGAGGCGGCGCGCACGATCAAGGCCGGCACCGCCGCCCAGCTCACCGCACGGCTCCGCCGCTATGTCCGCGCCCAGCCCTACTCCTCCACGAATTCCCTCCTGTTCGCGGTCATCCCCGGACACGGCACCGTCAGCAACCATCCCGAGCTGCTCGGCGACGACGATGACCATGGCGAGACCCAGGCCGATCAGGATCAGGAGAACGCCGAGGGACGAGCGCTGAGGACCGGCCCGGCCGGCCAGCGCACAGCAGACGTCCCCGACGTCGGACCCACCCGCATCGATGAACAGGTCATCACCGTCTCTGGCGTCGCGGTGCGTCTCGGCGCCGGCGAGTCGCTCCATGATCTGTTCCGTGCCCAGCGGACGGTCGCCAAGACCTTTCTGCTGGCTGGGGCAGTCGGCCTCCTTCTCGTCCTGATCGCCGCCTATGTCGCCGGCGCCCTGATGTCGGCGCCGTTGCGCCGCATGGCGCGCGTGGCCGCCCGGATCACCGACGGAGATCTACACCCGCGCATGCCCGTGTCGCGCGCAGCCAGCCGCGAGGTTAGGGTCTTGGCCCAGTCCTTTAATCACATGCTGGACCGGCTGGCCTTGGCGTTCTCGCACCAGCGGGCGTTCGTCGCCGACGCCTCCCACGAGCTGCGCACCCCGCTGACGGTCATCGCCGGCCAACTCGAGATCCTGGCGGCCCAGAAGAACCCCAGCCCGGAGGAGATCCAGCGCGCACAGCGGCTGGTCAGCGCGGAGATCGCCCGCACCGCACGTCTGGTCGACGACATGCTGCTGCTGACCCGCTCCGAGCACGCGGACTTCCTGCGCCGCCGGACCGTCGACCTCGAGCCCTTCATCCGCGATCTGTGGACGACGACCACCGCCGGGTACGAGCGACGGTCCGAGCTCGGCCCCATCCCGCACGCATCGCTGGACACCGACCCGGATCGCCTTGCGCAGGCTCTGCGCAACCTCATCGAGAACGCACTGGCGCACACGGCCGCGCCCGACGGACTGGTCAGCCTCACCATCGAGCGGCTGCCGGGAGACGAGGTTCGATTCGTGGTCGCAGATGACGGTCCGGGCATCCCGGAGGATCAACGCGAGCGGATCTTCGAACGGTTTCACCGCACCGACCAGGCCCGTGACCGCCGATCCGGCGGCGCCGGCCTGGGCCTCTCGATCGTCCAGGCTGTCACCGAGGCCCACGGAGGCCGCGTCCGGGCGGGCGCCCGGCCCGGCGGCGGCGCCCGTCTGGAACTCGAGCTCCCAGGACTGAGGATGCTTGACCATCACCAGCGCGTGAGGGCGGCCACGGCTGACCGAAACGCCGCGCGCTGAGAACGGTGACCCCACCCCGAGGCCTTCTCGAGCAGGTCAAAACCGCGAGAGCACCGCACCGGGGCTCGCGCGGGGCCGCTTGGGTGCTGCCTTGGCAACCAATGGGTGTACCTGCTTCGCGCTGGAGCGATGGCCCGTCCAGACATGGAAGTGGCCGGTCAGCGCCGTTGCGAGCGCCAGCCCGACGAGTAGCGACCCCACCAGTGCTGCGGCGCGCGCCCGAGCGCCTGGCAGCTGAACCTCACGCGCGCCCCCGGATGTGGTTGCCGGGCGTCTTGTATCCCGTCGGGCCTGGCGTGCGTGGGAGCGGACCCGCGCGATGTCGGGGAGGTGGAGCAGGACGTGAAGTCCGACGACCGCCAGCCAGGAGAAGAAGAACAGCTTGTGCAGCAGCAGGACTGGCTGCCGTGCCTGAGGGCCGAGGAGAAGCAGGGTCAGTCCGGTCGCGAGGACGCCGATTGTGCACAGGATCAGCAGGGGTGCCAGCGTCCGCAGCACGGTGGCCGGGACGCCCTTGCGCCGGTAGCCGTGGTCGCCGCGGTAGTACTGGACGAACCGGTAGCCGGCGCTGGAGAGCTTGAGGAGGACGGGACCGCCAAGGGTGAGACCAAGGAACAGGTGAAACCACAGGAGTTGGCCCATCCGCAGGATCGTGATCCCCATACCGGCGAACAGGATCAGCAGGAGCAGCCCGGAGAGGACGGTCAGGCGCTCATTGCCGTCGGTGCCTCCCGCGAGGCGCGAGCGCAGGCGGCTGAGTCCGCCGTGCGTCGGGAGTTCTGGTTGCGCCGGTGGGGACGTGTCAGGTCCGGCGTCGAGCGTGCGTGGAGGAGAGGAGGTGTCAGCCATGATGTCCATGACTCTCGGCGGGGCTCCTCACCGCACCTTGAACGGATGATGAGAACGCTCATGGATAGGGCCGGCGTGAGAGGACTCTCATCGTGGTGAGCTCGGCTTATCCGAGAAGGCAAGCGCGAAGCGACGGACCCACACCGGACATCCAGCGGTCGACGGGGACGGTCGACCAGTGGGCATCCCGTCAACCGCAGACCCACTAGCGTGGTTGGGCGTGGGCATCTCCGATCCCGACACCGCCCGGCTGATCGAGGAGGGCCGCGCGCTGCTGCTGGGCCTGCAGCAGGCCGGCGCGGGCGACGACCCACCGGACGTCGACCTCGACGCGCTGGAGGATCTGCTGGCGCGGGCGGGTGACCGCCTGCCCGATGCGCTGACGGCGGACCTGATGGTGCTGCGCGCCGTGGCCCTGGGCGGCACCGGTGCGATCGACGCGGCGCTGAGCGCCCTGGACGCGGTCATCTCCCGGTTCGGCGACGGCGAGACGATCGAGGTCGCCCAGATCGTCGCCTTCGCCCGGCTGACGCAGATCAACCTGCTGGTCAACGCCGAGCGCGTCGAGGATGCCTGCGCGGCGGCGCAGCGGCTGCGGGAGGGATTCACGCGCGTACCGGACGGCCCGCAGCTGGCGGGCTTCGGGACGATGCTGCTCGACGTCAGCTTCTGGCTGCTCTCGCGCGAGCGAGACGAGGAGGCGCTGGCGATCTGCGAGACGCTCATCACGCGGTTGGCCGACGGCGCCCCGTCGCAGCAGACGGTGGCCGCCGGCGCCCGCTTCCTGGCCGCGCAGGCGTCGGGGCGGCTGGGACGGATGGAGCAGTCGCGCGCCAGCATCGAGGCGCTGTGTGAGATGGGCGAGCCGGCACTCGCCGCCCTGGACCGGATCACGACGCAGTTCGGGCCCGCCGAGGCCAATCCGACCTGGCATGCGCAGATCGTCGCCACCAGCGTCACCGTCCTGTGGCGACTGGATCGCGCGGCCGAGGCCCAGGAGCTCGCCCGTCAGGCGGCCGCCGCGTTCGCGCGGCTGGAGATGCCGTCACTGGAGGCGATGCTGGAGGACCTCGCGCGGGAGGTCGGCGCCGCCTGAGCGGCTCACCGCCGGCGGCTGCGCCTGAGCGCTCACCGCCGCGCCGCGGCCGCGGTCACCGCGGTCGCAAACAGCTCCTCGGTCGAGATCTGCGCGGCTCTCGCCATCGCGCACACCACGCTGTCGGGCGCAAACGAGCAGTACAGCCCGGCCTCCAGGAACCACGGCCGCCCGCTGGGGTCGATGCGGAAATCACACAGGCTGTAGTCCCGGCACCCGAGCGCTCGGTGACAGCGCGTCGCCACCTCCCACACCGTCGCGGTCACCGGATCCTCGGGGTCGACGATCCACGCCCGCGTGCGCTCCTTGGCCACCAGCGCCAGCTGGCCGTCATCTGACCGCCTGAGCTTGTCGTCGTAGCCGCGGATCGGCCGGCGCTCGGCGTCGACGGAGTACTCCTCCAGGGGCAGGCAGACGAGCTGCCCGTCGCGGACGACGATGCCGCAGCGGACCTCGCGACCGAGCGCCACGAACGATTCGACG
Source organism: uncultured Acetobacteraceae bacterium (assembly GCA_964658375.1). Lineage (GTDB taxonomy): Bacteria > Actinomycetota > Thermoleophilia > Solirubrobacterales > Solirubrobacteraceae > Palsa-465. The sequence goes on from CAZZYU010000009.1 coordinate 10,477, forward strand.
AGCACGTCGTCGCCGTGCCGGCGCGCCGCCTGAAGCGCCGCCGGATACCCGGCGCGGTCACGCACCAGGGTGACCCCGGCCGAGTTGTCGCCGGCCTCGGGCTTGATCACCACCGGCGGCTCCAGGCTCGGCGGCGCGCCGCGGCGCAGCACCTCACCCGGCGGGACGCTGACCCCAGCGACGGCGACGACCGCCTTGGCCCGCGCCTTATGGGCGGTCAGGGCCATCACGTCCGGCGGGTTGCCGACGTACGGGATCCCGAGGAGATCGAACAGCGCCCGGTAGTGCGTCATCCCGGGCAGGCAGAACATCTGGGGCACCATCACGTCGATCTGGCGCGACACGAGCTCTGCCACCGCCTCGGGCAGCGCCATCGACCGCGCCCGCCCGATCGCGTCGGAGCCGAGGTCGGCCGGAAACCTCCAGCGGCGATCCGGGGTCACGTAGGCGAGGTGAACCTCGTAGCGAGACGGGTCGTGGGTCGCCTGCAGGCAGCCGCCGGCGTACAGACGCGAGAGGTCGCAGAAGAACTCGCTGACCGCCGACCCGACGAGGTGCAGGACCCGCAGTGGACGCCGTGTGCGGTCCGTCATCAGTCGCCGGCCGGCTGCACCAGCTTGCCGATGTTGAAGTCGATGCGGATCCAGGGCCGGCGGTGGCGCAGGTTGTCGATCAGCAGCGACGGGATCTGCGCGTGGTGCACCATCAGGAACGGCAGCGGGTCGTTCCAGTCAAAGATCGCGTCGGTGCCCCGCGCGATCGTGCGCGCGGTCTCGGCCCACCGGGTCGGCGCCAGCACGAGTCGCCCCAGCTCGTGATAGAGCCAGTAGGTAGGTCGGCTGTCGGCGCGCGGGAAGACGGTGGGCACGCCGGACTCCAGATAGGCCCGGGCGACCTGCGGATGGTTGTAGAACATCGTGATCGCGGAGTGGGTGCGCGGATTGCACTCGATCGCGTACGCGGTGCCGTCGGGGGCCTGGATGAAGTCCAGCGACATCTGACCGGTCAGCCCCAGCGCCGACGCGAACTCCCTCGCCCAGGACTCGATCTCCGGCTTGTCGACCATCGCGTAGTTGAGCTGAAACGACGATGACTCACAGCAGCAGTGAAGCTGGACCTGGCCATCGCGGACCGTGCTGTGGGTGCAGTACTCCTGGCCGGCGATGAACTCCTGCAGGATCCACGGCCGCTGCTCGGAGATCGGCAGTGCGGCGACGAACGCGGCCGTCTCCCGGGGGGTCGGACGCGGCAGCGGCGTGAGGTCGAGGCGCCGCACCGGGTCATACGGGATGCTCTTCAGGACATAGCGCTTGCCGCCGGCGGCGAAGTCGAAGTCGAGCACCTGCTGGGGATCGGTGATGCGATGACACTCCGGCACCGGCAGGCCCGCGCGGGATGCCGCCACCGAGAACGCGTACTTGTCATCGAGTCGGGCAAGCGTCGGGGGATCGAAGTGCAGGACCGCGCAGTGCTCCGATAGGACGGCCATCGCCTCGGCGTCATGCCGGGCGGCCGCGGGGCTGCAGACCGGGACGTAGACGTCGACGTGCTCACGTCGCACGATCTCGACGAGTGCGGCCGCATAGCCAGCGTCCTGGGGGGCGGGCACCGTGTAGAAGCGATCGACGGCGCGGGAGAAGCGGTGCCCGGTCCATCGGTACGTCGGCGATTCGACGAGGATCACGCGACAGCCCGCGCGGTGAAACGCGCGCGCGAGCGCGAGCGCCTTGGTCATCTTGCCGCCGCTGAGCAGGACCGTCCGGGGCCCATCCGGATCCGGCGCCGGCGCGACGGGGGCGGGCGCCCACGCCGAGCGCAGCAGCGCCAGGGCGGTGACCGCCAGGTTGAGGGGAAGCGCGGCCGACAGCAGCAGCAGGGTCGCCACCGTGCGCGCCGTGACCACGGCGGGCGCGCGCTCGGCGTCCTCGTCGGCGGCCATCGAAAGCGATCAGCCCGTCGGTGCCCGGCGGATCAGGGTCAGACCGTCGCGCACCGGCAGCACGACCTGCTCGACGCGGCGGTCGTCGACGACGGCCTGATTGAAGGCGGCGATCGCCGCGCCGTTGGCCGTCATCTCCCCCGCGCCGTAGGCCTGACCCTGCATGAGCGTGTTGTCGACGCAGATCACCCCGTGCGGCGCGAGCAGATCGAGATCGAGCACCCGGTTCAGGTAGTCCAGGTAGGCGGCTTTGTCGGCGTCGATGAACACCAGATCGAAGCGGTCCCCGGCGCCGGCGAGCTCTTCCAGCGCCACCCGCGCGGGCCCGATCCGGATCGAGATCTTCTCGCCGTGCGGGGACTCGCGCAGGCACTCGCGGGCAAAGCGGGCGACCTCGGCGTCGAGCTCGCAGGCGACCAGCTCGCCATCGTCGGGCAGCGCCTCGGCCATCGCCAGCGCCGAGTAGCCGGTGAACATGCCGAGCTCCAGCACGCGGCGCGCCCGGGCGAGGAACACCAGGAACTTGAGCGTCTGACCCTCAAGGTGGCCCGAGAGCATCTCCTGCTCAAGCGGCGATCCGCCCGGTGGCGCCTCATGCCCGCACCAGTCCTCGGCGCGGGTCCGCCGGGCCAGCGCTCTGAGCGCCGGCGACTCCGGTGTCGTGCAGCGGCTCAGATAGGGGTCCATGCGACACGCGAGCGCGCGCGCCTCGTGCAACTCCGCCGTGAGCTCGGGGGTGACGCCGCCGAGCGCGTCGATCCGGTCGGTCAGGATCTCCAGCTTCGCTGCCAGGATCGAGACGGGAGTGACCGGCCGCCCGCGGGTCACCGGGCCCGAGACGGTGGTCATGCGCTGGCCAGCTCCAGACCGGCGCCGTCCCCGGTCGCGCCGGCCATGAACATGTCCTCCCCGGCGCCGCCGCGGGGATACCCGGCACAGAGCTCCCGATGGCGGGCGAGCACCTCGTCGAGCTCAGCCGCCGGGAGGTCGTTGATGAAATGGCAGCGCCCGATCGGATCCGGGACCGCCGCGCGCAGTGACCCATCCCGCGTCTGGATGATCGAGTCCGTCGCCCGGCGCAGCAGCTCGGGGGTGAGGTAGGGGCTGTCGATCGCGAGCCCGAGGCGGCTCATCAACGCCAGGATGCGATCCCGGTCCGGCGCCGAGATGTGACCACGAGCCTGCGCGAGCGTGGCCGACAGCGCCATGTCGATGTTGACCCCATGGCCGTGGAGCATCGGCGTCCGCGGGCTGAGCTCGAGCGTCGGGCTCCACGTATGGCCGTAGGCGATGACGCGATCGAGATCGAGCTCATGCAGGTTCGGGACCTCGAGCTCGAGCATCCGGCTGATCGCCCGGTGGGTGATCCGGTGAGCCACCCCGCGCAGCTCCGGGGATCCCCCGAGATGGCCGAAGCGAGTGTGCAGGAGCTCCTCGCCGTGGCGCTCGAGCAGCTCGAAGATCTCCGCGTCGGCGACGACAGCGATCTTGATCAACTCGGCCATCCCGTTGCGGACCTGGTCGACGGGGAGCGTGGCCAGGAACGAGAAATCGAGCACGACCTTCTCCGACGCGTGGTAGGCGCCGAGGCGGTTCTTCAGGTTGCCGTGATTGACCGCCACCTTGATCGCGACGCTCGCGTCGATCAGCCCGATCAACGTCGTGGGGACGCGGATGTAGTTCGTCCGGCGCCGATACGTCGAGCACGCGAACCCGGCGACGTCGGTGGTCAGCCCGCCGCCGACCACCAGCACCCGCTCGGAGCGCAGCAGCCCGAAGTCGCCGAACGCATCCACGATGCGCTGCACCGTCTGCAGCGTCTTGTCGGTCTCGCGGATCTGCACCGCGAAGACCGTCAGCTCGATCTGATGATGATCGAAGTAGGTGTGGATCTGATCGCCGTAGAGCCCGTAGACGGACGCGTCGATCACCATCAGGCAGCGACCGGCCTGCCGATACGCGGCCGCGATCTCATCATTGGCGACCGCGAAGGCTCCCTCGACGTAGAGCAGGCTGAAGTCGATCTTCTCCCAGCCCTGCACGCGGAATGCCGTCTCCGTGGCGGTGAACTGTGCGTCAACGTGACCCATGATCGTTCGCCTAGGCCGCGTCGACGAACGTCTGCAGCTCGGTGAAGCTCAGCCGCTGCAGCTGACCGTCCGCGGCGCCGAAGTCGTGCGCCGCGGTGTTCTCGTTGGGGAATGCGACGCAGCGCAGTCCGGCGGCGTGGGCGGCGGTGACTCCGGGGACGTTGTCCTCGACGGCGATGCAGGCGTCAGCCGTCTCGCCGAGGCGTCGCAGCGCGAAGTCGTAGGCGGCGCGGTCGGGCTTTGACTCCGAGACGCTCGACTGATCGACGATCAGATCAAAGCCCCCGGCCGGGAGCTCCGGATCCAGCGCCGTGATCAGCGCGGTCACGTTCTCCGGCGACGTCGTCGTGACGAACGCGAGCTTGAAGCCCTTCCCGCTCGCGTCCTGGATCGTCTCCACGACGCCCGACCGCGGGGCGAGCCGGGCCTGCGCCAGCGACTGCTGAAACAGCTCGGACTTCGTCTGGTGGATCGCCGGCGCATCGACCGTCTCCCCGCGGGCCTGTGCGTACTGCGCGATCCTCGCCGCGCCGCCGCTCTCCTGCAGCAGGCCGCGGTATTCCTTCTGATCCCAGTGCCAATCGAGCCCGTGCGCCGCGAACGCGCGGTTGAACGCGTCGCGCTGCAGTTCGGATGTGTCGGCAATCGTGCTGATCGAGCCAAACAGGATGGCGGGCATGGAGTCCTTTGGTTTGAGGGTGTCGGGGGGTGTGGACTGCGGCACGCAGCCGGGAGCTCAGCCGCCGCGGGCGGCGTCGTAGTGGGCGACCATCCCGCGGTGCATGACCCGATCTCCGACGACGTGCGCGTGGTCGGCACGGTGCAGGACGCAGCCGTTGTCCCACATGACGACGTCGCCGGCCGACCACGCGTGGCGCAGCGTGTTGTCGTCGCGGGTGCAGTGCGCGAACAGGAAGTCGATCATCTCCCTCGCCTCCTCATCCTCCATGCCGCTGATCGCGGCACAGCGCTGAGGCGTCGAGATGTACAGGGCGGTGCGGCCGGAGATCGGGTGACGGCGAAACACGGGATGCTCGGCCGACGTCTCGTCATCCTCGTCGAGGTCGACCCCGGTCACGACGTGGCGCACCGTCCTGCCCTCCAGCGTCCGTCGCACGTCGGCCGGCAGCGTGTCGAGCGCGCGGTACTGGTTGGTGAACAGGGTCTGGCCACCCTCGGCGGGGATCTGCACCGCACGCAGCGCGGTGTAGGCCGGTGGTGTTCGCACGTAGCTGGTGTCGACGTGGAACGTGCTGCGCGGCGGCGTGGTGCGCCCGACGTTGCTCACGACGTTCAGTTCCGGAAACCCCGGCGCCGGCGTCTCGCCCTTGGTGAAGGCGAGCTCGCCGAAGCGCTTCAGGAACGCGACGAAACCGGCGTCGTCGACGCGCTGCCGGGGCAGGATCACGACGCCGTGGCGGCCCAGCAGCTGCCGGACGAGCGCGACATCGAGCTCATCCAGCGTGACGTCGGTGATCACGATCCCGACTGGGTCCAGCACAACCTGATCCACGGTGCCTCCGGGCAGTAAGTCGCTTACTGCGCGTAAGGTTCCCCCCGTGGCCCGGCGTCAAACCTCGTCGTCGTCTCGTGACCGCCGGCGGGCCTGCGACCGACGGGCCCGCGCGAGATCGGCCGTCTAGATCGGGTACTCCCGGGCCTGCTCGGAGATCGTGATCCAGCGCAGCGTGGTGAACTCGTGCACGACCTGCCCGGAGCCGAACCGTCCCCAGCCCGAGGCCTTGACGCCGCCGAACGGCGCCGCCGCCTCGTCGTGGACGGTCGCGCCGTTGATGTGGCAGATGCCCGACTGGATGCGAGCGGCGATCCGCTGGGCGCGGTCGATGTCGCGCCCGAACACCGCCGCCGACAGGCCGTACTCGGTGTCGTTGGCGATCCGCACCGCGTCATCGGCGTCGCGGGCGGAGATGACCGTGACGACCGGGCCGAACGACTCCTCGGCGTAGATCCGCATCGCCGGGGTGACGTCGGCGACGACGGTCGGCTGATACACCGCTCCCTCCCGGGTGCCGCCGGCCATGATCCGGGCGCCCTTGGCGCGGGCATCGGCGACGAGCTCGTCGACGTGGTCGCCGGCGCCGGCGGTCACCACCGGCCCCACCGCGGTGCCCTGATCAAACGGGCTGCCGGTGGGCAGCGTCTCGGCACGCTGGGCCAGGCGCGACACAAAGGCGTCGTGGACGGATTCGTCGACGACGATCCGCTCGGTCGACATGCAGATCTGGCCCGAGTTCATGAAGGCGCCGAAGCTCGCCGCGGCGGCGGCGGCATCGAGATCGGCGTCGTCGAGCACGAGCAGGGGCGCCTTGCCGCCGAGCTCGAGCAGGGTGCGCTTGAACAGCGGCGCCGCCTTGGCGGCGATGATCGCCCCCACGCGGCTGGAGCCGGTGAAGTTGATGTGCGCCGTGAGCGGGTGCTCGACGAGCGCGCCGACGACGTCGGCGGCATCGGCCGGATCGTTGGTGATCAGGTTGACGACCCCGGCCGGCACCCCCGCGTCGACGAGCGCGGCGACGATCGCGGCGTGGACGCGCGGTGACTGCTCGGAGGCCTTGAACACGACGGTGTTGCCGAACGCCAGCGGCCACACGACCGCGCGCGTGCCGAGGATCACCGGCGCGTTCCACGGAGCGATGCCCACGCAGACCCCCAGCGGCTGACGCACGGCGGTCGAGACCAGGCCCGGCACGTGCGTGGCGACCGGCGCGCGCACCGGCTCGTCGGCGACGGCGCCGGCGGCGCGGAAGATCGCGGCGGCGAGGCCGACGTTGAACATCCCCCAGCCGAACGTTCCCGCCGTCTCCTCGCTCAGCGCGGTGGCGATCTGCGGCCCGCGGGACTCGAGCAGGTCGCCGGCTCCGGTGAGCAGGCTCCGGCGCTCCTCGGGCGACGTCGCCGCCCAGCCCTCGGCGGCCGCGGCGGCCGCCTGCACGGCCGCGTCGGCGTCGGTGGCCGAGGCCGCGGCCTGACGGGTGACGACCTCACCGGAGAACGCGTTGACGACGTCGTGGGTGGCGCCCGAGGCGGCGTCGCGCCAGGTCCCGTCGATGAACAGCTGCTGGGGTGTGGGCATGGAACCTCGCTTGGTCTGAGGGGGACGGGTCACGCCTGGGGCGCGTGAGCACGAGACGGCGGGCGATCGACGCCCGAGACGACGTTGATGAGCGCCTCGCCGTCGCGCAGGCGCCGCGCCTGGGCGGAGATGAGCTCCGACAGCCGCGGGAAGACCGAGCGGGTGACGCCCGCCACGTGCGGGGTGTAGAGCAGGTTGGCCAGCCCTCGCAGCGGGCTGGCGGCGGGCAGCGGATCGGGGGTCGCCACATCCAGCGCGGCCGACAGGCGCCCGCTGGTCAGCTCCGCCTCCAACGCGGGCTGGTCGATGATCGCGCCCCGGGAGACGTTGACGATCAGCGCGCCGTCGCGCAGGCGCGCGAGAAACGGGCCGTCGACCAGGCCGCGCGTCGCGTCGGTCAGCGGCAGCGCCAGCACGACGACATCGGCCGCCGCCAGCAGTTCGGGCAGCTCATCGGGGCCGTGCACCCCCGGGCGGGCGCGCGACGCGACGCGGATGATCTGCACCTCGAAGCCGGCCAGCCGCCGCTCGATCGCCTGGCCGATCCCGCCGTGGCCGAGCAGCAGCACCGTGGCCCCGACGAGGGTGTCGCTCTCGAAGATCGCCAGCGCGGGATCAGGCTGGTCTGAGACCCAGGCCGGCAGCGCCCGGACCGACGCGAGCATCGCCGCCAGCGCCCACTCCGCGACGGCACCGTCATGGATCCCGGCGGCGTTGCACAGCGTGATCGGCGGCGGCGTGCTGACCTGGTCATAGCCCGCGGTGAGCAGCTGCACGACGCGCAGGCCGGGCAGCGCGGCGATCGCCTGGGCATGGTCGACGCGGCCGAACCGCGGCACCCACATCTCCGCGTCACGGGCCGGCGCCGGCGGCGCGCCCCTGCCGTCCCACCGGACCACCTCGATCTCATCCAGCCCGGCGCCGGTCAGCTCCAGGCCGGGAAGCGACGGCATCACGACGCGCACGGCACCTCGACGATCCCGCGCGGCATGGTGGTCACGACGCGGCCTCGGGCGTGGGGAGCCCCAGCAGCGCCGCCGCGGTCCCGCCGAGGATCGCCTGCCGGTCGGCCTCGTTCAGCTCGGGGCAGCGCTCGACGAAGCCGACCGGGTCACCGTCGCCGACCGGCCAGTCGCTGCCCATCAGCAGCCGGCCGGCGCCGACCTGGTGGACGAGCGCGCTGAGGGTCGAGGGCTCATAGACGCAGGTGTCGTAGTACAGGCGACGCAGGTAGGCACTCGGCGGCTGGGTGATGTGGACGGCGCTGTCGGGCATGTTCTGCACGTTGCGGTCCAGCCGGCCGTAGTAGTGGGGCAGATAGCCGCCGCCGTGGGAGACGACGATCGGCACGTCGGGGAAGTCCTCCAGCACGCCCTCATAGATCAGCGAGGACAGGACCCGGGCCTCCTCGATCGGCTGACCGACCGAGTTCCACAGCGCATAGCGCTGAAACCAGGGGTCGCGGACCCCGTCGGGATGGATGAACACGACCAGCCCGCGCCGCGCGATCTCCTCCCACAGCGGGCGCAGCGGCGGCTCGCCGAGGTAGACGCCGTTGATCTGGGCCGGCAGCTGGATGACACGGGAGCCGAGCTCGTCATTGGCCCGGGCCAGCTCCGACAGCGCCAGCTCGAGGTCCTGCAGCGGGACGGTGAACGAGCCGACGAAGCGCCCCGGGTGGTCGGCGACCGCGCCGGCGATCAGGTCGTTGTATCGGCGGTTGAGCTCCAGCGCGACGGCCGGCTCGGCCCACGCCGTAGGGGTGACCGCCAGGATCGCCGAGATCAGATGGACGTCGATCCCCTGCTCGTCCATCGCGGCGACCTGGCGCGCGGGGTCGAGCATGATCTCGTTGATCTGGGCAAAGCGCGTGCCCGGCGGGGGGATGTGGGGGCGCGCCCCGAACCCCGAGGCGGCGCCGTGGGGTCCGGCGACCTGCAGGGCGTGGGCGTCCAGCACGTGGGCGTGGACGTCGACGATCGGCGAAGCGGTGCCCGGCGCGCGCACGCTCATCCCATCGCGCTGACGCCGCCATCGACCATGATGTTGGCGCCGTTGACGTAGGAGGCATCGTCGGAGGCCAGGAACGCCGCGACCCGCGCCACGTCCTCGGGCTCCCCGGTGCGCCGGGACGGAACGACGGACAGCAGTCGGTCAAGCGGCCGCTCGGGGTCGTCGAAGTGCTGCTGGGTGGCGGGCGTGCGGATCATGCCGGGGCTGATCGCGACCACGCGGATCCCGTGCTCGGCGCCCGCCGCGCACAGGTGCCGGGTCAGCGACAGGACGCCGCCCTTGGCCGCCCCGTGGGCGCTCATCGGCGCCAGGATGGAGCCGCGCACGGCGGCCACCGAGGCGACGTTGATGACGACCCCGCCGCCGGCGGCGATCAGGTGCGGCCACGCCGCGCGGGTGCAGTGAAACGGCAGATGCAGTTCGTTGTCGATCGTGAACGCCCAGTCCTCGAACGGCTGCTCGCCGAACGGTCCCAGCCGCAGCCGTGACGCGTTGTTGTACAGCACGTCGATCCGCCCGTGATGGGCGGCGGCGGCGTCGACCCACGCCCGCGCTCCGTCGGCGGTCGAGATGTCGACCGGGGTCAGCGACGCGATCGAGCCGCCCGCGTCCCGGACGAGCCGCTCGGTCTCGGCCTGTCCTGCGGCATCGACGTCGCAGCCGAACACGTCCGCGCCCTCGGCGGCGAACACCTGCGCGGCGGCGCGGCCCATCCCGCCCGCGGTCCCGCTGATCAGCGCCACCTTGCCGTCGAGTCGTCCCATGCCCGCGTCTCGTCTCCTCAGCGCAGGACGAGGCCCGCATCGGCGCTGATCGTCTGACCGGTGATGATCGCCGCCTGATCGGAGACGAGGAAGGCGAGCGTGCCGGCGTAGTCGGCGGGCACGAGCGTGCGCTTGATCGCCTGGCCGTCCCGAACCGCCGCGAACATCTCCGGCGGCTGATCGCCGCCGGCGGCGCCGGTGAGCGTCAGCCCCGGGGAGATCGCGTTGACGGTGATCCCCGCCGGTCCGAGCTCGACGGCGAGCGCCCGCGTGAGCCCGATGACCGCGCCCTTGCTCGTGATGTAGGCGAGCAGGCCGGGCCCCGGCGGGCGATCGAAGGTGTCCGAGGCGATGTTGACGATCCGGCCCCACCCGCGGGCGATCATTCCGGGCGCCACCCGGCGGACGAGCGCGGCGGCGGCCTCGACGTTGACGGCCAGGACGCGGCGCAGCAGCGCTCCGTCGGTCTCCTCCAGGGTCCCTCGCGTGAGATCGGCGGCGCCGTTGACGAGGATCGCGCACTCGCCCAGCTCGGCGTCGAGGCGATCGACGGCGGCGTCGATCTCCTCCGGCAGCCGCAGGTCGGCGCGCAGCGACAGCGCCCGCGCCCCGTCGGCGACGAGCTCGTCGCGCACCGCGTCACACGAGCGGCGGTCCAGCAGCCCGACCGCGCAGCCGGCGCTCACCAGCGCCCGCGCGCACGCGGCGCCGATCCCGTCGGGCGCGGCGGCCCCGGTCACCAGCGCCACCGGGGACGGGGTCATCCGGTGACGCGCCCCATCGCCCCGAACCGCGGCAGGCCCGGGTGGGCGACGAACCGGACGCGCGCGTCGATGACCGCAGGCCCGGCGACGGCCAGCGCGCGGGCCAGCGCCGGCGCGACCTCCTCGACGGACTCGACGCGCTCCCCGTGGGCACCGAAGCCGCGGGCGATCGCCGCGTAGTCGGTGCCGGCCAGCTCGGTGCCGAGCTCGAACCCGAGCCGCTGCTGGCTGTGGCCGATCACGCCCCACGCCTGGTTGTCGTGGATGACGTGGACGGTCGAGAGGCCGTAGCGGACCGCGGTGTCGAGCTCGGCGACGCTGAAGCCGAAGGCGCCGTCGCCGGTGATGTTGACCACCGGCCGGTCGGGTTGCAGTCGCGCCAGGGCGTTGGCGTAGGGCACTCCGAATCCGAGGTGGCCGCTGCCGGGATCGTGAAAGCGGGTGCGCGGGCCGGTCACCGGCGTGAGGTCGTTGCTCCAGAAGCTCGTGTGCGCGCCGTCGTAGACGACGAGGGCGTCGGCGGGGAGCGCGCGTCCGAGCGCGTGGGCCAGCTGGGCGGGATGCATCGGCGCGCTCTCCCCGGCGCCGAGCGCCGAGAGGTCGGCCAGGTAGGCGAGATGCTCGTCACGCAGCCGCGCGCGCCAGGCCGGGTCGGCGCCGCCGACGCGCGTCTGCGCCGTCGTGTCCGCCCCGGCCCCGATCGCCTCCCGCAGCTGCTCGAGCACCGCGCGGGCATCGCCGACGAGCCCGACGGTCGCCGGTCGCAGGCGGCCGATCTGGGTCGGCTCCCGGTCGAGATGGATCAGCGCCTGCTCGGGGTTCTCGGCGCCGGCGGGCGCCATCCCGTCCCACAGCCACGAGGAGAACCGGCAGCCGACGGCGAGCACGACGTCGGCGTCGCGCAGCGCGCGCATCACCGATTCGCCGAACACGACGCCACCCTGGCCGACGAGCCCGGGGTCGTCGTCGGCGAGCGCGCCGATCCCCATCTGCGTGACGAGCACCGGGGCGTCCAGCAGCCGCGCCAGGGCGCGCAGCTCCCCGGTCGCGCCGGCCGCCACGGCTCCGCCCCCGGCGATCACCACCGGTCGCGCCGCGGCGGCGATCAGCTCGGCCGCCCGGCCGACCGCGGCGGGGTCGGCCGGCGCCCGCCCCAACGTGTCGGCGGCGCGCACGGCGTCAAGCTCGCCGGGGGCGACCGCATCGGGCGTGGCGAGCACGTCGTAGCCGATCTCCAGGTGCACCGGCCCCGGCGCTCCGCTGCGCGCCTCGCGCACGGCCCGGGCCATCAGCTCCGGGACCCGCCCGGCGTGGGAGATCGTCGCCCGCCACTTGGTCAGCGGCGCGAACACGCCGGCGGCGTCGAGCTCCATGATCTGCCCGTGGGCGGGCGCGCTCAGACGCGCGGGGGTGCCGGCGGTGATCGCAAGCACGGGCAGGTGGTTGGTGTGCGCGGTGTCCAATCCGCTGGCGAGGTTCAGCGCTCCCGGTCCCATCTCGGCCACGCACGCCGCCAGGCCCCCGGTCCGGTGCGCGACGGCCGTGGCCATGAACGCGGCGGCGGCCTCGTGGCGGGTGCCGGTGAAGCGCAGCCGCGGCTCACGCGAGAGCGCCTCCAGCAGCGGCGCGAACTTCCCCCCGGCGATCCCGAACACCTCCCGCACGCCGGCGGCGACCAGGCCGGCGACGATCGCCTCGGCACAGCTCAGCCGTCCGTCGGGCTCGACGGCGCCGGCGGTCGCCGTCTCCGTCGGCGCGACCGGGACGCTCATCCCGCGGTGGCGGGGGCGTCGGCGGCGAGGTCGTCGATCGTCGCCTCGCCGAGGTAGCTGGCCTCGACCAGGTCACGCCGGCCGCGCAGCTCGGCGGCCGCGCCCTCGAGCACGAGCTCGCCATGGTTGAGCACGTAGGCACGGTCGGCGATCTCCAGCGCCATCGAGATGTGCTGCTCGACGAACAGCACGCCGGTGCCGAGCTCGTCGGCGACCCGTCGCAGCACGGGCAGCAGCCGCTCGACGATCACCGGCGCCAGCCCGAGGCTCATCTCGTCGACGAGCAGCAGCCGTGGCCGGCTGACGAGCGCGCGGCCGACGGCGAGCATCTGCTGCTCGCCTCCGGAGAGGACGCCGGCCTTGCGACCGAGGCACTTCTCCAGCTCGGGCAGCATCTCGAGCAGCTCATCCTCGGGCAGCGACCCGCGACTGCGAGCCATGCCGAGGTTCTCACGGACGGTCAGCCCATAGAACAGGGCCCGGTCCTCGGGAACGAGCGACATCCCGAGCCGGGCCAGCCGGAAGGCCGGTCGATCGGTGATGTCCTCACCGTCGAGCCGCACCGTTCCCGAGATCGTCTTCAGCAGCCCGGCGATCGTCGACAGCGTCGTCGTCTTGCCGGCGCCGTTGGGACCGAGCAGGGCGACCACCTCTCCCGATTCGACGGTCAGCGAGAGGCGCCGGACCGCGGGGATGCCGAGGTAGCCGGCGTGCAGGTCCTCGAGATCGAGCAGCGTCGTCGCCGGGTCAGGCACCGGACTGCTCCGAGCCGCCCAGGTAGGCCTCGATCACCTTCGGGTTCGCGCGGATCTCGGCGGGCGTCCCGGCGGCGATCAGATTGCCGAAGTCGAGCACCAGCACGCGGTCGCAGATTCCCAGCACGAGGCCCATGTCGTGGTCGATCAGCAGCACGGTGACCCCGTGCTCGGGCAGGGACTGCAGGCGGCGGCCGAGGGCGAGCGTCTCGTCGGTGTCAAGTCCCGCCGCGGGCTCGTCGAGCAGCAGCAGCGATGGGCGGCAGGCGAGGGCCCGCCCCACGCCGACGAGCTTGCGCTGACCGTGGGAGAGCTCGGTCGGATAGCGCCCCGCGACGTCGGCCAGACCGGTGACCGACATCGCCCACTCCACGTCCTCCGAGCTGCCCTCGCGGCCCAGGCCGAACACGCTGCCGAGCGCTCCCAGCAGGCTGGCCGGCTGCGCGGCGACCGCGAGGTTCTCGGCCACGGTGAGATCATCGAACAGTTCGACCGACTGGAAGGTGCGCACCAGACCGCGCCGCGACAGCCGGTGCGGGCGCACGCCGCCCGTGTCGTCTCCCTCGAAGATGACCGCGCCGGAGGTCGAGCGCGTGTAGGCGGTCAGCGCGTCGATCAGGGTCGTCTTGCCGGCGCCGTTGGGACCGATCAGCCCCATCAGCTCACCGCGCGCCACCGTGAAGCTCACGTCGTTGAGCGCGACGACGTTGCCGTACTGCACGCGCAGCGACTCGACGGCGAGCACCGGACCGTCCCCGGACGGGGGCACGCGGCCGGCGGTGGGGGCGGCAAGGCTCATCGGCCGAGCACCTCCGGGGAGACGCCGGTGGGCGGTGGGTCGGCGCCGGCCACGCGGGCCATCAGCGCGAGGCGCAGCTTGGTGAGGCCGACGCCCATCTCCCTGGTCATGCCGTTGGGGTTGGCCACGGCGGTGATCGTGAGCAGGACGCCGGCGATCAGCGTCTGGTACTGCCCGAAGTTGAACACGTTGTTGAGCAGCGTCGGCACCAGGCCGTTGGAGGCCAGCAGCGCGCCGGCGGCGAGCGCGCCGGTGATCCGCCCGACCCCGCCGACGTAGGTGATCGCGAGGATCGTCAGCGACGTGAACGTGGTGAACGTCGCGGCGTTGACGTTCTGCTGCTGGTAGGCGAGCAGGCCGCCGCCGATCCCGGCGATGAAGGCGGCGATCCCGAACGCGAACAGCTTGGTGCGGGCGACGTCGATCCCGACCGAGGCGGCCGCACGCTCGTTGGAGCGCACCGCCAGGAACGCCCGGCCCAGCCGGCCGAGGCGCAGCCGGGCGACGAACAGTCCGACCGCGGCGACGACGAGCACGATCAGGATCCCGAACGCGAGGCGCTGCGTGTCCTGGCCGGAGCCGACCGGCCCGAGGTTGAGGCCGAGCAGGTGAGGGGCGCGCACGTTGCGGCCGGTGTACCCGCCGGAGAACGAGGTGTTGTTGAACAGCAGCGCGTCGAGCGCGGTCGCGACGGCGAGCGTGGCGACGGCCAGGTTGACCCCGCGCACGCGGACCGCGGGCAGTCCGATCACCACCCCCACGACGACCGCGCACAGAGCGGCGAGGATCAGCCCGAACGGGAAGCCGATCCCGAGGCTGGAGGCGATGTGGGTGAGCATGAACGCGCTGATCCCGGCCATCCCGTTCTGCGCCAGCGAGATCTGGCCGACGTAGCCGGTGATGATCACCACCGAGAAGCAGATGCAGGCGGTGATCAGCGAGGAGTCGAGCGCCGCGCGGTACTGGGCGCTCAGGATCAGCAGCGCGATGATGCCCACGACGACCGAGCCGCCCGCGGTCACCGCCGGGCGGGACGGGCGGCCGACCATCGGGTTCCTGACGTCGGAGATCGCGCCGCGCGCCGACAGGCGCCGCGCGAGCACGATGATCGCCAGCATGATGATGATGAACGGCAGGCCGTCCTGCAGGCCGGTCTGCGGCAGCCAGGACCAGACCGTCTGGAGCTTGACCGTCTCTGACTGGATCATGCCGATCGCCAGGCCGCCGAAGACGACCGCGCCGAAGGACGAGAACCGTCCCAGCAGGGCGGCGCCGAGCGCCGGGACGATGAACAGCGTGTAGGTCCCGGGGTTCAGCGTGGAGATCGGCAGGATGAGGATGCCGGCGGCGGCGGCCAGCACGGTCGCCAGCACCCAGTTGTAGGCGGCGATCCGGCTCGCCGAGTGACCGAGCAGCGCGGCGCCGCGCTCGTTCTCCACCGCCGCGCGCGTGACCTTGCCAAAGCGCGTGAACCGGTACACGGCGGCCAGCACCAACCCGACGAGAATCGTCAGCCCGGCGAGGTAGAGCCGGTCGGACGGTACGAACAGACCCGCCACGTGGATCGGGGTGTCGGGCAGGATCGGCGGCGAGCTCACCGCGAACGTCGAGTAGTTCAGCAGCGCGATCGACTGCAGCGCGAGCAGCACGCCGATCGAGGCGCCGACCCGCGCCAGAGCGGGGGCCGAGCGCAACGGCCGGTAGATCGCCAGGTAGAAGATCAGCCCGAGGATCGCCGCGTAGACGAGCGTGATGATGATGCACGGGATCGTCGCCAGCCCGCTCGAGGACGCGATCCTCACCTGGTGGGGGATGACGATCCACGGGAACTGCAGCTCCCCGGAGGAGCGCAGCTCGATGTAGACGTAGGCACAGAACATCGCCACCGCGCCGTGACCGAAGTCGACCACCCCGGCGCTGCGGTACTTGAGCACGAGCCCCAGCCCGAGCACCGCGTAGACGGCGCCCGAGCCGAGGCCCAGTAGGAGGAACAGGATGTAGGAGGACATGGTGGTCAGCGTCCGTCCGGGTCTGACTCAGTAGCCGGCGACGTTCGCTCCCGCGTCGTAGCCGCTCTGGATCAGCGTCGGCGTCGTGCCCTTGATCTGGTACAGGAACTCATCCGCGCTGCAGATCGACGGCTCCTTCTTGATCGGGTGCGCCGAGCAGTTCCAGGTCGTCGACAAGAACGCCTTGTGGGTCCCCGTCTTGAGCGTCTTGAGGATGTAGGAGGTCGTCAGCTTGCTCGTCGGCGTCGTCTTGAACGTGTTCCACACGTTCATCACCGTCGACAGCCCGGCCAGTGCCGGCGAGTCGAGCGCGAGGTTGGCCGGCGCGTACTTGGCGAGGATCGCCTTGGTCAGCTTCACGTCCGGCGTCTGATCGGCCGCCAGCAGGTCCTGGTAGGGCTCAAACCAGTACATCCCGTTGGCCCCGCCGTCGGAGGCCTTGACCACCGACGGAGCCGAGCAGGGATCGATCGACAGGATCGGCTTCGTGTTCCCGAGGCTCTTGAGCCCACTGAGGATCGCGACGCACTGCGCGGGATCCTCCAGCAGGAAGGCATCGGGGCTGTTGCCGATCGCGCTGGCCAGCGACGAGGAGGCGTCCGCCGTGCTCGGCGGCAGCGAGAACAGCTTCGCCGACGCGCCCTCCGCCTCGGCCGCCGGGATCTCGAACGCCTTGGCCTGGGCGGTGCCCTGCGTGTTGTCCAGCGCGAGCACCGACACCTTCTTGGCGTGCAGCGTCTTGACCGCGTAGATCGCGATGTCGGAGTTCCCGCTCTGGGCGACGTCGTTGAAGATCACCGCGTTCGGTGCCGAGGACTCGGCCGGGGTGAGGTCCATACCGCCGATGTAGGCGAGCTTGGCCTTCGCGTAGAGCGGCAGCGTGTTGGCGCCGGAGAGATCCGAGGCACCGAGGATCGCCGTCACGTGCGCGGCGATCAGCTTGTTGGCGCACTGCGTCGAGGTCGCCGGCGAGCCGTCGGTGACGCACAGGTCGAGCTTGATCGGGTGGCCGTCGAGACCGCCGCCGTAGGCGTTGACGTATGAGATCGCGGCCTGGGCCGCCTGGCGGACCTCCGGGAACGAGGCCTGGGGGTTGGTCTCCAGGTTGACCATCCCGAACACGACGGGCTTGCCCGTGGCGGCCTTCGGGGTGCCGAGCGCCGACGCGGCTGAGCCCGAGCCGGTGGTCGCGGCCGTGGAGCTCGTGCTCCCGGCGGCCGTGGAACTGGAGCTCGAACTCGAATTGCTCGAGGAGCTCCCACAGGCGGCCACTCCGGCGGCCGCCACGGCGCAGGCGCCGAACAAGGCTCCGCGCCTCCTCAGCTGTGACATCATCTTTTTCCCTCTCGTGGCTGCGGACCGGTGGCCTGCAGGTGGGTGAACCTTCACCGCACGCTCCCTCAAGTGCGCGCTGGGGCGGTGAGTCTACACAGTTGTTCAGAGTGTATGCAAGTACGGCATCCGTACCTGTGTCCTCCGATCAGACACGCCTCGGCGCCTCGGCGCCGACGTCGGCGAGCACCTGCCCCAGCGTCGCCAGCTCGCGGCCGGGTTCCAGGATCTCGGAGACCTCGAACGCGACCCGCGACAGATGCTGTGCCAGCAGGCGCGCCGCCGCCTGTCCGTCGCCGCGCTTGACCTCGTCGAGGATCTCCCGGTGGTCGGCGGTCGCCCAGGCGCTGGGGCCGAAGCCGAGGTGCAGCCGCCGGTATCGCTCGGAGTGATCAAACAGCTGGGAGAGCAGCGATGCGAAGCGCCCGCCCGCCAGCGCCGTCAGCTGCCGGTGATATTCGGCGTGCGGGACCAGCCACCGGCGCATGTCACGCTGATCGGCGAAGTGGGCCATCTCGGCGATCGAGCCCTCCAGGCGGGCGATGTGCTCCGAGCTCATGCGGGGGACGGCGAGGCGCAGCGCCTGCGCCTCGACCGCCACCCGCACGGCATAGAGCTCCTCCAGGTCGGCGACGCTGACCGGAGCGACGCGCACGCGGCGGTTGGGCCGAGCCTCGATCAGCCCTTCGCCCTGGAGCATGCGCAGCGCCTCGCGCAACGGCGTGCGGCTGACCCCGAGCTCGTCGGCCAGCGCCACCTGCGACATCGTCTCCCCGGGCGCCAGCTCGGCGTCGAGGATCGCGTCACGGACGCGCCGGTGGACGTACTCGGCGCTCTGACGAGCCGGAACTCCGTTCTCCTGCGGTGCCTGCTCGCTCACGGCGCTCCTCAGCCTGCACGGTGCGTTGGGGTCACGGCCGGGGGGATTGTACGGTGCCTGTGCCCGAAAGCCGTGATTGCATACAGTTTTGCTTTCTGTATTCTAATCTCCGTCTCGGCGGCCGCCGGGGCGACTCACACATTCGAGGAACCGGAGACCTGATGAAGCTCGTCACCTACAACGACGGCAGCGTGGGGCGCGTCGAAGGCGAGCAGGTCGTCGCGCTCGACGTTCCCACGATGCGTGAGTACTTCGAGCGCGGGGGCGACGTCGCGGAGACCGGCGAGACGGCGGCGCTCGCCGACGTGACGCTGCGCGCCCCGATCATCCCCAAGAAGTTCTTCCACACCGCCGGGAACTTCCGCGAGCATCACGAGGAGTCCACCCGGGTCGGCTGGTCGCATCCGGTGCTGCCCTGGATCGTGTTCTTTCAGAACCTCGACGCGATCATCGGGCCCGAGGAGCCGATCATCTACCCGGAGGCGATGACCTCAGAGCTCGACTACGAGCTCGAGCTCGCGGTGATCATCGGCAAGCGGGGCAAGTTCTTCTCGGCCGAGGAGGCCGAGGAGTACATCGCGGGCTACATCGTCTTCAACGACATCACCGCCCGTGACATCCAGCGCGAGGAGATGAAGTCCGGCGTGTTCTGCCTGTCGAAGTCGATCGACACCTTCTCGCCGATCGGCCCGTGGATCGTCACCGCCGACGAGATCCCCGATCCGCGCAGCCTGGACATGGCGCTGCGCGTCAACGGGCAGACCCGGCAGGTGTCCAACACGAGCCGCATGTCGGTCACCGTCCCGGAGATCATCTCCCACTACTCCGCGATGGGCTTCAACCCCGGTGACATCATCTCGACCGGAACGGTCGCGGGTGTCGCGGGCTTCTCGGAGGACGCGGCGTCGCTGTATCTGCGGCCCGGCGATGTCGTCGAGGCCGAGATCGAGGGGATCGGCGTGCTGCGCAACCCGGTGATCTCCTGGGCACAGGGCCATCCGGAGCTCGCTCCGATCGCCGCGCAGGCATGACGATGGCAACGGCCGAGCCCTTCACCGTCGACTGGTCACAGCTGCCGTTCTCCGAGGTCCGCCCGGGCATCCACGGCGCGACGGTCCACACCCCGCAGCTGACGGTCACCTACTACCGCTACGAGGCCGGCTCCTCCTGGGAGGAGCACAGCCACGCCGAGGACCAGGTCACCTCGGTGATCGAGGGCGAGATCGACTTCGTCGTCGACGGGGAGCCCGTCCACCTGCGTTCCGGCGAGCTGGCGGCGCTGCCCGGCGGCGTGCCCCACTCCGCTCAGGTGGGAGACCGGGAGGTCCGCACCCTCAACGTGTACACCTCGCGCTCCACGCCCGCCGCGCCCGCCGCCTCGGCCGCCTCGGCCGCGCCTTCCGCCGAGGCCGGATAGGTGCAGGACTGGCTGGGCCTGTCCGGCGCGCGAGTCCTCGTCGCCGGAGCCGGGACCCTGGGTGCCGCGCTCGCCGAGGGCTTCCTGGCGGCCGGGGCGCAGGTCGCGGTGATCGACGTCAGCGACGAGCGCCTCGGGGAGCTCGGCGAACGCGCCGGGCTGCCGGCCGCGCGGCTGATCGCGGCCGACATCTCGCACGCCGACGGCGCGCAGACGGCGATCGCCGACGGGCGCCGCGCCCTGGACGGGCTTGACGTGTTCGTACACGGCGTCGGCATCAACGACCGCCGGCCGATCGGCGAGTACGAGCCCGCCGCCTGGGACGCGATCCTCTCGGTCAACCTGTCCAGCGCGTTCTTCACCGCCCAGGCGGCGCTGGAGCCGATGCGCGCCCAGGGCCACGGCCGCGTCGTGTTCTTCTCCTCGGTGGCGGGGCTGATGGGGCATCGCAACCACGGGCCCTACGCGGCCACCAAGGGCGCGATCAACCAGCTGACCAAGGTGATGGCCCACGAGTACGCGGCCGACGGGGTCACCGTCAACGCCGTCGCACCCGGGTACATGGAGACCAACCTCACCACCGCCTATCTCGATGCCCACCCCGCCGAGCGCGAGCGACTGATCTCGCTGATCCCGGCGCGGCGGTTCGGGCAGCTGGAGGAGGTGGTGGGGCCGGTGCTGTTCCTGGCCTCGTCTCACGCGAGCTTTGTCACCGGGCACGTGCTCTACATCGACGGCGGCCGGACCGTCGTCTGACACACCGACTCACGAAGAGGAGAGGGATATGACCGAGGAGTCACCGCCGCAGCGCTTCGCCGGACGCACCGTGATGGTCACCGGCGCGGGGACCGGCTACGGCGCCGAGATCGCCGTCCGCGCCGCCCAGGAGGGAGCGGGCACGGTCGTCGTCCATTACCGCAGCTCGTCCGCGGGCGCCGAGCAGACCGCCGAGCGGGTGCGCGGCGCGGGCGCGGAGGCGCTGCTGGTCCAGGGCGACATCGTCAGCTGGGAGGACATCAAGCGGATGGCGCAGACGGTCGACTCCGAGCTGGGCCACCTCGACGCGCTGATCAACAACGTCGGCGACATGGCCTCCGAGCAGGACTCCTGGCGCGAGATCACCGAGGAGCTGATCGACCACACGCTCGCCGTCGACATCAAGGGCACGATGCTCATGACCCACGAGTTCGGCACGCGGATGCTCGAGCGCGAGCGCGGCGCGATCGTCAACATCGGCTCGACGGTGATCGTCCGCGGCTCCCCGCGCGCCCCCCAGTACGCCGCCGGCAAGTACGGCGTGCTGGGGCTGACCAAGTCCTACGCCAAGGCGTTCGCGCCCCACGTGCGGGTCAACACGTTCGCGCCCGGGTTCATGAAGACCGAGCGGGTCCTCAACCGCGCCGACTGGAAGGCCGGCCGCGGCGAGCAGCTGGCCCATGACACCCCGGCGGGACGGATCCCCGAGCCCGCGGAGCTGGCCGGGACCGCCCTGTTCCTCGCCTCCGACGAGGCGGCCCACATCACCGGCACCTACATGATCTGCGACGGCGGCTACAGCATGCTCGGGGCGTGACGGCCGATGTCGCTGTCGACTCCCGACAAGCTGCTGGCGCGCGATGCCGCGGGCTATGAGGCCGCCCGCCGCGATGCCGTGTGGAACGGGCTGAAGCCCGAACGCTACCCCGAGGCGATCGTCCTGGCCGCCGACGAGCAGGACGTCGTCGACGCGGTCAACTACGCCCGGGAGCACGACCTGCCCGTCAAGGCCCGCTCGGGCGGCCACAGCTGGACGGCCTCCAGCCTCCGAGACGGGGCGCTGCTGATCGACCTCTCGCGCCTGAACGAGATCACCTTTGACCCCGAGACGCAGATCGCCACCGTCGGACCGGGCGTGCGCGGGCGCGAGCTCAACGGGCTGCTGGCCGAGCACGGCCTGTTCTTCCCCTCCGGACACTGCCCGACCGTCGGGCTCGGCGGCTTTCTGCTGCAGGGCGGCTGGGGCTGGCTGTCGCGGGTCATCGGCCCCGCCTGCCTCAGCGTCGTCGGGGTCGACGTCGTCTGCGCCGACGGCACGCTGATCCACGCCGACGAACACGAGAACACCGACTGGCTGTGGGCGGCACGCGGCGCGGGCGCCGGCTACTTCGGGATCGTCACGCGGTTCCACGTGCGCTGCCACCCGCGACCCGCGGCGATCTGGGAGGCCCACCACGTCTATCCGATGGAGGTCCGCGACGAGCTGCTGACCTGGGCCCTGGAGGCCGAGCCGACGATGCCGGCCGAGCTGGAGTTCGCGATCATGATCACGACCCCGCGCGGGCCGCTGGGCGAGGTCGTCGACGGGCCGGCCGCGCTCGTGGTCATGTGCTCGGTGATGGCCGACAGCGACGCCGCCGCGCAGGCGGCCCTCGCCCAGCTTGACCGATGCCCGGTCCGGGATCGCGCGACGGTCGCGATGCCGGCGCAGCCCCGCTCGTTCGTCGACCTCTACGACGGTCCGGACTCCGTCGAGCCGGAGGGCTTTCGCTGGAGCGCGGACGGGATGTGGACCAACGCCGGCGCCGCCGAGCTCGTGCCCGCGATCGCCGAGCTGCTTGATTCGATCCCGTCGCCGGCCTCGCACGTGTTCTGGTACGCGTGGCGTGAGCAGGAGCTGCCCAACGCCGCGATCTCGGTCCAGGGCTCGCTCTACCTGGCGGCGTTCGCCGGCTGGACCGACCCCGCCCAGGACGCGGCGATGCGCGCGTGGCCGGTGACCCAGATGCAGCGCCTGGAACCGTTCTCACGCGGGATCCAGCTCGCCGACGAGAACCTGCACGCGCGTCCGGCGCGCTTTCTGTCTGACGAGAACGCGGCCCGGCTGGAGGCGCTGCGCGCCGAGCACGATCCCGACGGGCGCTTCCTCAGCTACCTGATGCCGACCGGCCGATGAGCGGCCCGGGGACGGTCCTCGGGGTCTGCGCCGGCGCCGACGGGGGCAGCGCCGAGATCCTGCTCAAGGCGTCGCTGATGGCCGCCCAGGCGGCCGGTGCCGAGGTCTCCTGGCTGTCGCTGGAGCAGCTGCGGATCTCGACCGGGCCGACGCTCGCCCCCGCCGACGATGACTGCGGATGGTTCTGGGAGCAGGTGATGGCCGCCGACGGGGTGATCTACAGCGCGCCGATCTACTCGCGGACGATCCCCGGCAAGCTGCGACTGCTCACCGACCGCGTGTTCGGCCCCCACGCCGATGTCGGGTTCGCCGAGCTGCTGCTGGAGCAGCGGCGCGCCGGCACGCCGATCGAGGTCCCGTTCACGCCCGACGAGCGCGTGCTGACACCACGCGTCGCGGCGTTCCTGGTCACCGGCGGCGCGCTGGGGACGCAGTGGAACACGCTCGCGCTGCCGCTCATGCACTCGCTCGCGTTCTCGATGCGCAGCGGTGTCGTCGACCAGGCGGTGTTCGCCGGCGCCGGGACCCCGGCGTCGGTTGTCCTGTTCCCGCGCGCGCTCGCCCGCGCGCGCGAGCTGGGATCACACGTCGCCGAACAGCTCGGCCGTCGCTACGAGGACGTCGAGTATCGCGGCGACCCGGGCCTATGCCCGCTCTGTCACCTCAACGTCGTCGACGTGCAGGCCGGCGGAGTCGTGGAGTGTGCGACCTGCGGCGCCCAGGGGCGACTGACGGTTCACGACGGCTCCCCGCAGGTCGTGTTCGACGACCCGGCGGGACTGGACCGATCGGTGATCAGCATGGTCGAGAAGCGCCATCACTCCGAGGAGATCCTGACCACCGCCGCGGCCCACGCGGCCCGCGCGCAGGAGGTCGCCGACGGCGCCGCGCCGTTCGCCGCCTGGGATCACCGGATCGCGCCGACGGTCCGGGGGCCGTCCGCGCCGCCGTACACGACCAGTGGTGCGTGATCGGCGCCGGGGTCTGAGCCCCACCCGAGCGGCTCACCGTGGACGAAGCGGCGCCAGTCGGCGGTCATCGCCGCCGTCACCGCCGCGGTCGCCTCACCGGTGCCGGCCATCCGAGCCGCCACGCCGCCCTCGCGCCAGCTGCCGAACAGCAGCGGCACGTCGAGCGAATGGACCGCGCCGAGGTCGTCCTCGGCCGACGGGTGGTCCAGCCGGTAGCGGTAAACGTTCCCGCCCGCGCGCGCGCGGGCGCGCGCGTAGCGGTCGACCGGGCCGGCGAACCACGCCTCGGTGACGACCGCGCAGAGGACGTCGTTGACCTCGGCGGCGCGGCCGGCGGCGCCCAGGCGCTCGCGGGCGGCGTCGATCAGCGACTGCGGCGCGTCGGAGTGGGTCAGCCGCGCCACGAGCGCGGGCAGCTCGGCCTCCGGCGGCGCCAGGCGCCGACCGGCGGCGCGGAAGAAGAACGTCGCCTCCTGGGCGTTGGTCCCGATCAGCAGCGGCAGCTCAGGCGCCGCACCGGGCGCCTGCGCGGGATCGGCGGACAGGACGGCCGGGTCGACGATCGGCATCGCGCCCCCCCGCGACCCGCGAAACGCCCCCGCCAGCAGCTCCTCCTGCGCGGCGATGATCGCCGACGCGGGCAGCGCGCGCAGCTCGGCGAGCGCCGCCCCGACGTCGTCGCCGAGTCCGAGCGCAGAGACGAGCGCCTCGGTCCAGCGCACGCCCAGCTCGGGGTCGATCACGAGCTCGTGCAGCGGCGGCGACTGGGCGATCGCCCGCGTGAACAGGCCGCCGGCGCCCGGCGCCCCGAGCAGATGCAGGACGCTTCCGGCACCCGCCGACTCCCCGGCGAGGGTCACGCGCGCCGGGTCGCCCCCGAATGCGGCGACGTGCTCGGCCACCCACCGCAGGGCGGCGAGCTGATCGAGCATGCCCCAGTCGCCGATCGGCGCCCCGGGCTCGGCGGCGAGCTGGGGATGATGCAGCCACCCCAGGCTCCCCAGGCGGTAGTTGAGCGTGACCACGATCGCGTCCAGCGCCCCGGCGAGGTGACGTCCGTCGAGCAGCGGGTTGCTCCCCCAGCCCAGTGCCCAGCCGCCGCCGTGGAGGAAGACGAAGACCGGCCGGCGCACGCCGTCGTCGGGATCGGCGGGCGTCCAGACGTTGAGGCTCAGGCTGTCCTCGTCGGCGGCCGGCAGCGGGCCGTGGGCCCATTCGGAGAACGGGCGCGCCGGCTGGGGACAGACCGGACCCGGAGCTCGGGCGTCACGCACGCCGGTCCACCCGGGAGCCGGTCGCGGTGGGGCCCAGCGCAGCTCGCCGACCGGTGCGGCGGCGTAGGGGATGCCGAGGAACGCATGCCCGTCGCTCCCGGGCAGCCGGCGTCCGCGCAGCTGCCCCGCCGCGGTGGTGACGGCTGCGGTGGTGACGACGTCAGACACGCGCCTCACCGCCTCCGTCGACGCACGCGGGCATTGGCGCTCACGTCCGTCGGTTGGCTCTGACGGTCCGACTGGTGAGCGCGACCCAACATCCGATTCCCACCGCGCTCACGGCCAGCGCCGGCCAGGCGTGGAGCAGGATTGCAACGGTCGCCTGACACGCGAATGCGACGAGGTTGAGCGCGCAGTCATAGCGGGGCGCGACGAACCGGCGGTTGACGACGTGTGAGAGGGCGATCGTGGCGCTCGCGAGGAACGCGGCGGTCAGCAGCAGCCTCGTCATGTCCAGATGCACTGTACGTCGGCCGGAGTGTACACAGAAGAGCTTTCTGTATAAAGTCGGGGTATGGCGGTCATTGAGTCGCGGGAGCGGCGACGGGAGGAGTGGGAGGCGACCCAGCGGGGCCTGTGGGGTCAGCGGCCCGACGATTGGGCGCAGCTGGCCGAACCGCAGAACCTGGGCCTGATCGAGACGGCGCTGGACGCCGGCGACGTCGGGCGCGGGACCGAGCTGCTGGACCTCGGCTGCGGCTCGGGGCTGGCGCTGGCTCGCGCCGCGGACCGCGGTGCGCGGGTCACCGGCATCGACATCTCGCCACCGCTGCTGGAGCGCGCCCGGGCGCGGGTCCCCGACGGCGACCTGCGCGCGGGCGGGCTTGACGTGCTGCCCTTCCCCGACGACGCCTTCGCGGTGGCGCTGGCGCTCAACGCGCTGCAGTTCGCGTTCGATCCCGGCGCCGCGCTGGCGCAGGCCGGCCGCACGCTGCGCCCCGGCGGGCGGCTGGTGATCGGTCAGTTCGCGGCGCCCGATCGCTGCGAGTCAACAGCGCTGCACCTGGCGATGGAGGCGCTGATCCCGGCCGAGCGGGCGTCTGACCACGCCCCGTATGCCCTGTCGGAGCCCGGCGCGCTGGAGGCGGCGCTGACGGCCGCCGGCCTGCAGGTGACCGAGGATCGTGAGCTGGCCGGTGACTGGCGCTACGCCACGCTCGAGGAGGCGCTGCGCGGCGTGCTGTGCTCAGGCGGCGGGACCCGGGCCATCCGCCTCGCCGGGGAGGCACCGGTGCGCGTCGCGCTCACCGAGGCGCTCGCGCCGTTTCGCCAGTCCGACGGAGGGTTTCTCATGCACAACCACTTCCGGCTGCTCGTCGCGCAGCGGGCGTGAACGCGATGAGCGTGCCCGGGCTCGGTGTCCGAGCGCGTCCGCTGCACCACCTCGGTTACGTCGTCGAGGACCTCGAGGCGGCCGCGGCGCGGTTCGCGCGGACGGTCGGCGCGGGCCCGTTCCTGCACCTCGGCCACGTCGTCCTGGACGAGGTGACCTACCGCGGCGAGCCCGCCCACTACGACCACGAGACCGCATTCGGTCAATGGGGCCCGCTGATCATCGAGATCAGCCGCATCCACGCGGCCGAGCCGCCCGGCCTGGGGCGGTTCCTCGCCGCCGGCCCCACGCCCGCTGTCGGGCACGTCGCCTGGCTCGTCGAGGACCTGGAGGCCGAGAGCGCGGCGCTGGAGCACGACGGGCTCCCGCTCGTGCACACCGGTGGTTCGGGACCGGTCCAGGCCCACTGGCACGACGGGGGAGCGCTGTTCGGCCACCCCGTCGAGATCCTGCGCCGTTGCCCGGAGATCCTCGGCCTCTACGCGGCGGTGCACGCGGCCGCGGCCGCGTTTGACGGACGGGATCCGCTGCGTCCCGGCCCGGTGGGGGTGCCCTCGTGAGCCAGCCGCCGACCACGCCCACCGCCGCACCCACGCCCACCACCCCCACCGCCCCCGACCCGCTGCCCGGAGCCCGGGGAGCGCACCACGTCGGGCTGTCGGTCGCCGACCTGCCGGCGATGATCGAGTGGTATCGGGCGGCGCTCGGCTTCATCGTCGAGGTCGCCTTCGAGCTGCCCGGCGGTCGCATGCGCGGGGCGATGCTGCGCCGCCCGGAGGGCACCGGGCTCGAGCTGCTCTGCCATGCCGACTCCGCCGGTGAGGCCCTGGGTGACCCGCACCACGCGATGCTGATCCGCGGCTACGGGCACTGGGCCCTGGCGGTCGACGACGTGCCCGCCAGCCACGCCCGCCTGCTCGCCGCGGGCGCCCGCCAGGTGTGGGCGCCCCGCCCAGCCCCGCCTCCGGCGAGCGGCGCCATGTCCTATCTGACCGATCCCGAGGGCAATCTGATCGAGCTCGTCGAGGTCTGACCCGTCACCCGTCATGCAGACCACCGCCAGGAGAAGAGGATGACCGAGTTGACCAGCCCCGGACCGCTCACCGAGCTGCCGGGCGCCACCACCCCCTACGTGCTGCCGGCCGGCGGCGGCCGCGCCCATCTGCTGATCGACCAGGTCGGACGCTGTGTGGCCGGAGCGGAGGAGACCGCCGGCGCGATGTCGATGATGACCCTCGACGGGCCGGCGGGCCGACCGATCCCGTTGCACTATCACGACCACGAGTACGAGTTCTTCTACTGCCATCGGGGCACGATGCAGCTGTGGCTCGACGGCGAGAGCCGCATCCTGCACCCCGGGGACTTCGGCTACGCCCCGCCCACGACGGTGCACGCCTACGGCCTGCTCGGCCACCACTCCGGGTTCGTCGGGCCGATCGTGCCCGGCGGCTGGGACCGGTTCTTCGATCTCACCGGCATCCCCTACGCGGGCCCGGCACCGTTCCCCGTCGGCTTCCGCCCCGAGGTCCCGTTTGCCAAGTTCGGCCAGGCCGAGCACGACTTTCAGATGAAGTACCTGCCCGACGCCCCGTACACCGAGCCGCGCTCAGACGCGGCCGACGACACGCTGCCCGGCCGCTGCGCCCCGTACTTCCTGCGAGCCGGCGAGGGTCCGCGCTACCTGTTCGCGGGCGGCCTGGTGACGACGCTGTGCACGGCCGCCGAAACCGAGGGGACGATCACGATCGTCACCCTCGAGCTGCCGCGCGGCGCGGGTGTGCCGGCCCATCGTCACGCGACGGGCGCCGAGGGGCTCTACGTCCTGGAGGGGGCGCTGCGCCTTTGGCTCGACGGCGAGGAGCATCTCCTGTCGGCCGGTGACTGGGCGAGCATCCCCGCCGGGACCACCCACCGCTGGGAGGGCGCCGCGTTCTTCACCAAGGCGCTGGCGATCACGACCCCCGGCGGGCGGGAGGCCGTTCTCCAGCGCGCCGGGCAGCCGACCGACCTGCACATGTACGGCCCCCAGGCGCCGGCGCTGTCGGCCGGGGTGCTGGCGGCGGCCGCCGAGGGCGTCGACCTGCAGGTCGCCTGACCGGTGACGCCCGCCGACCGCGTCGACGTCCTGGTCGCCGGGTTCGGGCTGGCCGGGGCCAGCGCGGCGCTCGCGGCCCACGCGGCCGGCGCCGAGGTCCTGATCGTCGAGAAGACCGGGGCGGGCGGGGGCAACTGCCGGCACTCGGGCGGCTTTCTGTTCGACCTCAACGGCCCGGCCGCGGTCGCGCACCTCGACGCGCTGTGCTTCGGCAAGACCGACCGCGACGTGCTCGGCGCCTACGCGGCGGGGCTCACCGAGATCCCCGCGTGGCTGGCGCAGCTCGGCGGTGAGACCGCCGTCTGCGAGCCGGCGGCGTTCGGGGGGCTGCTGCCCTCCTGGCCGCACTTCCCGGGTGCCGGCCAGCTGACCTACCGCCAGTTCGTCGGAGGGTCGGAGCGGCCGGGCATCGCGCTCTGGAACCTGATCGAGCAGGCCGTCCACGCGCGCGGGATCGAGGTCGCGCTCGAGACCGAGGTGGCGGAGCTCGTCTGCGCCGACGGCGGCGTCCATGGCGCCCGGCTGGCCCACGACGGCGCGACGCGCACCGTGATGGCCGACGCCGTCGTCCTGGCCAGCGGCGGCCTGGAGTACGACGACGAGCTGCGCGACACCTTCCTCTCGCTGCCGCTGGTCCCGGTCGGCCATCCCGGCAACACCGGCGACAGCATCCGTCTCGCCCGGGGCGCCGGCGCCTCGCTGTGGCATATGAGCGCGTTCTTCGGCTGGCTGGCGTTCCGTCATCCCGACTTCCCGGCGGCGTTCACGATCGACGTCCACGCGCCGAGCCACCTCTACGTCGACGCCGACGGCCGCCGCTTCGCCGACGAGACCGGCTGGGAGGTGCACGACAAGATCCGCTGCTGGACCGCGTTCGCGCCTCGCCACGCCAACCGCCCGGTGCTGCCGGGCTACATCGTCTTCGACGAGGCCGCCCGCCTGGCGGGTCCGCTGCACGGGATCGTCGGCTCGCCCAACGCCTACGCGTGGAGCGCGGACAACGGCGCGGAGGTGGACGCCGGATGGATCGCGCGTGCCGACACCCCGCGCGAGCTGGCCGGCGCGATCGGCGTCGACCCCGCGATCCTGACCGCGACGCTTGATCAGTACGCCGGCGCGGTCTCCGCCGGACGCGACGAGCTCTTCAACCGGGACCCGGCGACGCTCACCGCGCTGACGCCACCGCTCTACGCGATCGAGATCTGGCCCGGCCTGGCCACCGCATCGGGCGGCGCGCGCCACGACGCCGACGCGCGGGTGCTCACGCGCGACGGCGCGGCGATCGGCGGGCTGTACGCGGCCGGCGCGGCGGGTTCGATCTGGGCGCACCTGACCGAGCACGGCGGCGGGCTGACCGATGCGATCGTGTTCGGGCGCATCGCCGGCGCCCACGCGGCCGCTCAGGCGGGCCAGTCGATCCGCTCCGCCAGCTGCGCGGCGGAGAGGTCGATGAGCGCTGAGCGCTCGACGGGCGCATAGCCGCCCTGCGGGGTGAGCGCGAGCCACTGCACGGCGCGCGCGTCGGGGTCGAGCACCAGGACCTCGTCGACGTGGTGGGCGGCGTAGAAGCTGAGCTTGTGTGGGGTCTCATCGCCGGGGGAGAGCACTTCGACCGCCAGCGCGCAGGTCGGATGCCACTGGGCGCCGGCGCCAGGACGATGGGCGGCGAGGTCGGGCACGCGGTAGTTGTCTGGGTCGCCGACAGCGACGCCGCCGGTCAGCTGCAGGCCGGCCGCCTTGGCCGCGGGGGCGAGCGCCAGCACGAGCTCGACCACGATGCGCTCGTGCTCGTGGCTGGCGGGCGGGTTCATGTGCAGCACACCCTCCCATACCTCGTCGCGGCGATCCCCGCCGCGCCGCTCGCGGTCGGCCAACAGCTGGTCAAACGGAGCCGGCGGCGGATCGGGCAGCAGCGTGCGCATCCCCTCAGAGCGTACCCGTGTGTCACGGACCGTGGCAAGGCTCCTCGGGGTACGTCGGACCGCAGATCGCCCGCGCCCGTCCGGCGATACGTAAGTGAATACAGTCTGGTCGTCTGTTGACAGATGCCGCTTCTGTCGACTACGCTCGCGAGGCGATGGCCTCCAAGCTCCCGCACGCCTCGCTCACCGGCAACATCATCTGGCTGCGCGTGAGCTTCTCGTTGCAGCGAACCCGCTGACAGCGCGCCGCGGTCACCTGCCGCGACGCACCCTCGTCGGACACCCGGCCGCATCCCGTGGTCGGTGATCGCTGTCACCCGGGGCCCGAGCGCCCCATCTCATCGGAGGCCATGTGCCAACTCAACAGCTGGTTGATCTCTCTGTGCTGGACGACGCCGTGTCAGGCCGCGTCGTCACCCCGTCTGACGCCGACTACGACGCACTGCGCGCCGGCTTCAACGCGATGATCGATCGCCGCCCCGCGGCGATCGTCCGCGTCCGCGACGAACACGACGTGGCGACCTGCATCGCGACCGCCCGGGAGCTCGGGCTGCCGCTGGCGATCCGTGCCGGCGGCCATTCGGCGCCCGGGTTCGGGTCCTGCGACGACGGGATCGTGATCGACGTGCGGGAGCTGACCGCCGTCGATGTCGATACGGCAGCGCAGACCGTGCGGTGCGGCAGCGGCCTGACCTGGAAGCAGTTCGACGGGGCGGTCCAGGAGCACGGCCTGGCGGTCACCGGCGGCCGCGTGTCGAGCACCGGCGTCGCCGGGCTGACGATCGGCAGCGGCAGCGGCTGGCTGGAACGCGCGATGGGACTCACCTCGGACCGCCTGATCGGCGGGCGTCTGGTGACCGCAACCGGCGAGACCGTGTCGGTCGCCGACGACCCCGAGCTGCTGTGGGCGCTGCGCGGCGGCGGCGGCAACTTCGGGGTGCTCACCGAGCTGACGTTCGCGCTGGCGCCGTTGGGCCCGGAGGTGATCGGCGGAGCGCGGATGTACTCCTATGAGCGCGCCGCCGAGATCCTGCGCAGCTATCGCGACGTCATGACCACCGCCCCCCGTGAGCTGTGCGGCGGATTGGCGATCATGGAGGCGCCCCCGGCTCCGTTCGTCCCGCCGCAGCTGCGCGGCAAGCCGGTCGTCATGCTGATCGTGCTGTGGGCCGGCGCGGCCGAGGATGCGGCGGCAGGAATCGCCGCACTCGACGCCCTCGGCGAGCCGACGGTCGACCTGGTCGGCCCCACCACCTATGCGGCGGTGCAGCAGATCATGGACCCGGGTGCGCCGGCCGGCCATCGCGACTACTTCAAGGGCGGCTTCATGACCGAGCTTCCCGACGACGCGGTCGACGCGATCGTCGCGTTGGGCGACGACCTGCGGGCGCCGCTGACCCAGGTCATCTGCGCCCCGTTGGGAGCCGGCACGGCCTACGGGGACGTCGGCGAGGAGCATTCGGCGATCGGCCATCGCGACGAGGCGTGGTCCTTCCAGGTGCTGTCGCTGTGGTCTGATCCGGCGCAGGACGCCGAGCAGAAGGAGTGGACGCGCGCGGCGGCGCAGACGATGTCGTCCTACAGCAGCATGGTCTCCTATCCCAACTTCATCTCAGCCGACAGCACCGACCCGACCGAGGTGGAGAAGGCCTACTCGCCGGAGGCGCTGGCGCGGCTGCGGGCGGTCAAGGATCGCTACGACCCGGAGAACACGTTCCGCATCAACCACAACATCCGCCCGTCGGCCGAGGCCGCGCGATGAGCGGTGCGACGCTGCACGGGCGGGTGGCGGTCGTCACCGGCGCGGCGAGCGGGATCGGCGCCGCCACCGCGCGGCGGCTGGTCGCCGACGGCGCCCGCGTGGTGCTCGTCGACCTCGACGCCGAGGCGGCGGCCCGGTGCGCCGACGCGCTGGCGCCCGACGGCGAGACGCTCGCGGTGGGCGCGGATGTCGCCCGCGAGGACGACGTCGACGCCTACATGGAGGCCGCCCGCGACGCGTTCGGCTCGGTCGAGCTGGTGTTCCTCAACGCGGGGATCCCCGGGCCGATGCGGCCGCTCGCGCAGCTGGCGGCGGCCGATTTCGATCGGGTGGTCGCGGTCAACCTGCGCGGGGTCTTCCTGGGCCTGCGCGCGGGCCTGCGCGAGCTGGGGCCGGGCGGGTCGATCGTGGTCACCGCCTCCACGGCCGGGCTCAGCGGCTCTGATCTCGGCGTCTACAGCGCGACCAAGCACGGCGTCGTCGGCCTCGTGAAATCGGCGGCGCTCGAGGGCGCCGCCCACGGCGTGCGCGTCAACGGGATCGCCCCGGGGTCGATCGAGACGCCGATGACGGCGGCGCTGATCGACCGGCTGGGCGGCCACGAGGAGGCGCGCGAGTCACTGTGGTCCACGACCCCGCTGGGGCGCGGGCAGCACCGGTTCGGCGGCGCCGAGGAGGTGGCGTCGCTGGTGGCGTTCCTGCTCGGCGAGGACGCCGCGTGGATCACCGGCGCGATCGTCCCGATCGACGGCGGCGTGCTCGCCTCCGATCCCTACCACCTGCCCGAGGGCGACCTCGCGGCGGTCACGTCACCGACGGTCGCGTGACGGGCGTCGTCTCGGTCACGCCCGACGGCGTCGATGATCTCGATGCCCGGCTGGCCGGGTTCGCGGTGGGTCGCGCGGACCGCGGCTACGCGCAGGCCGGCCGCTCGCCGTTTCCCAACCTGGAGGTCGCCTGGGATCCGGAGGTCATCGTCAGCGCCGCCACCGTCGACGACGTCCGGCAGGCCGCCCGCTTCGCCGCCGCGCACGGTCTGACGATCGCGGTCCGCGGCGGTGGTGTGGGGTGGTGCGGCGCGCCGCCGGGGACGCTGCTGATCGATCTCGCGTCGCTGCGGGCGATCGACGTCGATCCGGTGGCCCGGCGCGTCAGCGCCCAGTGCGGGGCGACCTGGCGCGAATGCCAGGATGCGCTCGCGGAGCATGGCCTGGCCGCCGCCGGACCGCAGTTCCCCAGCCTCGGGATCGCCGGCTACGCGCTGGGCGGCGGCCACGGCTGGCTGTCGGGGAGCCTGGGCTGGGGCTCGGACACGCTCGTCGGCGCCGACATCGTGACCGCCGACGGTCAGCTCGTCCACGCCGACGCCGATCACCATCCCGAGCTGTTCTGGGGACTGCGCGGCGCCGGGCACAACCTCGGGATCGCCGTCTCGCTGCAGTTCGCCGTGACCGCGCTGGAGTCCGCCACGTTCGGCGCGATCTGGTTTGACCCTGATCAGACCGCGGCCGCGCTGCGCGCCTACCGTGACTGGATCGTCCAGGCGCCGGATCAACTGACGACGATCGTCAGCGTCGCGCATCCCCCGCCCGCGCTGGCCCGGCAGCTCGACGCGCGCCACCGGGGGCGGGCGTGCTGTCACATCATCCTCTGCCACTGCGGGACGCCGGCTCAGGCCCAGCACGATCTGGGCCCGGTGGCCGGTCACCGGCACGTGATCGGCTCCGACGTGTGCCGGCGGTCGTGGCGCGAGATCGCCACCGGCGGGGATCCGTTCCCGCCCAACGTGCACCGCCGGTCGCGGATGCACTACGTCTCGGGCCTCGACGACCACGTGATCGCCACGACCGTCGCGCGGGCCGAGACGATGGGCGAGCTGTGCTTCATGTCGACCCACCACTACGGTGGCGCGCTGCGGCGCGTCGACGAGCACGCCACCGCGATGAGCCACCGCGACCAGGCCTGGAACTACATGGTGACCGCCAGCTGGGAGCCCGGACAGAACGGAGCCGCACCGCGCCGCTGGCAGGAGGACTACCTGCACGAGATCTCCGCTCGCTCCACCGGCGCCTACTACGTCAACTATCTCTTCGACGAGCCCGAGCACGTGCCCGCCGCCTACCACCCGGCCACCTGGAGCCGGTTGCGCGAGCTCAAGCGGGCCTGGGACCCCGACAACCTGCTTGCCACCAATCAGAACATCGCGCCGGCGGTGAACGGCGCCGCCGCAGCGGGGTGACCGCGGGTGACCGTTTTCGATCTACCATGGGCCGCTCGTCATCGTCGATAGAGAGAGCCCCGATTGCCCGATCTCAACGTGGTCGCCGTGCTCACCGCCAAGCCCGGCGCCGAGGAGACAGTCCAGGACGCGCTGAGCGAGCTGGTCGTCCCCACGCGCGCCGAGCCCGGCTGCCTGGGCTATGAGCTCTACCGCTCCGCCGCGGACCCCAGCACCTTCGTCACGATCGAGACGTGGCGATCCCAGGACGATCTCGACGCGCACATGCAGACCCCCCACATCGCGCGGGCGCTGCAGGCGACGGGCGACGCCCTTGCGCACCCTCCCGCGATCCATCCGCTGGCGCCCGTGAGCGCCTGAGCTGCCTGAGGCCATGCCGGCGATTCCGCAGCTGCGCGGCGTCTCTCACGCGATCGCCGCCGTGCTCGCCCTGGCGGCGGCGATCGTGGCCGTCGCGCTGGCCCGCACGCCGGGATCGACGATCGCCCTGGCGGTCTACGGCGGGGGTCTGGTCGCCCTGTTCGCCGCCAGCGCGCTGTATCACCGCTGGCCGGGCACGTCGCGGTTCAAGCCGCTGCTGCAGCGCATCGACCACGGCACGATCTACGTGTTCATCGCCGCCAGCTACACGCCGATCGCGCTCGTGCTGCACGGCTCGCTGGAGTGGATCCTGCTGGCGGTCGCCTGGTCGGGCGCGGCGGCGGGGGTCGCGCTGAGGCTCGGCTGGATCAGCGCGCCGCGCGGCGCGACCACCGCCAGCTACCTGATGCTCGGCTGGGTGATCGTGATCGCCATCCCGCAGCTCACCACGGCGCTGGGACTGACGCCGCTGATCCTGCTCGGGGCCGGTGGCGTCACCTATTCGCTCGGCGCGCTCGTCTACGCCGCCCGGCGGCCTGACCCGTGGCCGCGGACGTTCGGGTTCCACGAGGTCTTCCACATGCTCGTGATCGCGGCGGCCGCGGCGCAGTACGTCGCGATCGTCGGCTGGGTCCTGCCCGCGACCTGAGGCGGCCGCCTCCGCCGGGGGTTACTATCGAATGAGGCCATGCCACTGTTCGGCAAACGAGCGGCGCCGCCCACCGAGCAGGAGCGTGAGGCGGCAGCGGTCGATCTGGAGCGCATTCGGGATGGAGGTATCCCGGCGGGAGCCGAGCGCCGGTTGACGGCGGTCGCCGCGTCCAGCGCGCCGGTGTTCAACAGCGATCTGAGCGCCAAGGAGTACGCGCTGGCTCAGACCTCGGGCCTGATGCCGATCGCCCAGGTGATGGGCTCGTCGGTCGTCCAGCACGGCTGGCGCAACTACGGCTGGTCGGGCTACGGCGGCGGCATCCAGGAGATGCCGTCCTTCGCCGAGCCGTGGAACCTCTCCCGCGAGCGATCGTTTGACCGCCTGCGCCAGGAGGCGCAGTTCGCCGGCGCCGACCTCGTGGTCGGGATCGAGATGACCGCCAAGGGCTTCCTCGACGACCCCGGCAACGTCGAGTACCTCGTGTTCGGCACCGCGATGCGCGAGACGGTCCTCTCCGGCGACCGCCGCGCGGGGCCCCGGATGTGCGCGCTCTCCGGCCAGGACGTCGACAAGCTGCGCCGGATCGGGGCGCAGACGCTCGGCGTCATCGGACACACCTCGGTCGTCTGCGTGGCGCTGGGGATGCAGGCCAACCGGATGATGGGCATGTGGTGGGGCAACCGGGAGGTCCCGGAGATCACGCAGGGCGTCTACGCGGCCCGGCAGCTCGTGATGCGCGAGGTGCATCAGCAGGCGCGCGCGGTCGGGGCCAACGACATGGTCATCTCGACGCTGAACCACAGCATCGCCCATCACGAGTACGAGTCGGCCGGATACACCCAGCATTACTTCATCGTCTCGATGCACGTCCTCGGGACCGCCATCGCACTCGGCGCTCACGATCCCCATCCCGCTCCGCTCGGCACCCCCATGATGTCGATCAACCTCGGCGCCTAACCCCTCACTCCAGGAGATCCCCTGATGTCGACCTACGACCCGACCAGCACGGAAGGTCTCGCCGAGCACGCGAGCGAGCGCCTGGCGATGAACGCGCGGGGCCTGTTCACCTCAGACCTGTCAGTCAACGAGTACCTGTGCGTGGAGAAGGCCGACTTCGAGCCGGTCGGGCTGGTGGTCGGGTCGAGCATCTACCACATCGGCTACCAGCAGTCCAACTGGAAGGCCAGCCAGGAGATGGACGTCCTCACCCAGGCGATGTACGCGGCCCGCGAGCTCGCGATGACCCGCATGGAGGAGGAGGCCGACCAGCTCGGCGCCGACGGCGTCGTCGGCGTTCGCCTCGACATCGGACGCTATGAGTGGGGCGCCGACATGGCGGAGTTCATCGCGATCGGGACCGCGATCAAGCACAAGGGCGGCAAGCTCCACCGCGCGCCCAACGGACGGCCGTTCACCAGCGATCTGTCGGGCCAGGCGTTCTGGACCCTGATGCAGACCGGCAAGCGCCCGGTCGGACTGGTGATGGGCAACTGCGTCTACCACGTCGCCCACCGCGGGATGATGCAGTCGATGCGTCAGACGGGGCGCAACGTCGAGCTCGAGCAGTACACCCAGGCGCTCTATGACGCGCGCGAGCTGGCGATGGAGCGGATGCAGAAGGAGGCCGAGGCGATCGGCGACGGCGTGCTGGGCATCGTCGAGGTCAAGCTGCACGAGAACAGCCACGGCTGGGGCAGCCACGTGATCGAGTTCTTCGCGCTGGGCACCGCGGTCGTGCCCAACGAGCACGCCGCCGCTGGTCAGCAGCTGCCCGACATCACCGCGGTCCTGGACATCAACGACTGAGTCCAGGCGCGCTCACGCGGGGCCGGCGCGCACCTCGAACTCGGTCAGCGTGAGCGGACCGAACGACGTGAGCAGCGCGACGTCGACGGCGTCACGGCCGCGACCGACGACCACGCGCCCCACCCGCGGGGTGTTGTTCCGGGCGTCGAAGGTGAACCAGCCGCCGTCGAGATAGACCTCGAACCAGGCCGCGAAGTCCATCGGCTCGGCCGGCGGCGGGACGTCGATGTCGGGGATGTAGCCGAACACGTACCGGGCGGGGATGTTCAGCGCCCGGCAGAACGTGATCGCCAGATGCGCGAAGTCGCGGCACACGCCCTGGCCGGCGCGGTAGGCGTCGACCGCGGTCGTCCATGGGTTCGAGGCGCCCGGGGTGAACTGCAGGTGACCATGGACGTAGTCGACGATCGCCTGCACCCGCTCCCAGCCGGGCGCCACGTCCCCGAACCGCTGCCAGGCCTCGTGGCCCAGCTCGTCGGGCAGACAGAACCGGCTCGGCATCACGAAGCTCAGCACCTCGTCGGGCAGCGCGGTCACCGGCAGCTCCCGCGCCGCGGGCGCGATCACGTCGGCGGGTTCGCTCACCCGCACGCGGGCCTCGTAGACGATCGTCTTCTCGCCGGGCGGAAGGTCAAGGCGCTCGCAGCGATTCCCGAACCCATCGACGTAGCAGTGGTGCACGGCGCCGGTCTCCCACGACTCGAGCTCGATCGCGAGGTTCGGCTGCGGGCGCGGCGCCACCTGCATGATCGCGGCCGCCGGGTACGGTGAGCTGAGGCCGAAGGTGCAGCCGACCGTCAGCGTAAGCGGCTCGCGGTCGGTGGGGCGAGTCTGGGCGGCTGGGTCGTTCGCTGTCAACGCACCCCGAGCATGACAGGTCGCGCCGGCCACGCGGCAGCGCGGCGTCCGCCTCCGGGTCGCGCCGGCTCACCCGCCACAGGCGATCGCGGCTCCGGTGTCGTCCCAGTGGTTGCCGGCGTAGGTCTGGCCCGCGGTCGGGGGGCAGTACATGTTGTCGAAGATCCCGAAGTAGCCGCCGTGGGGCCAGATGCCGTGGGAGTCAGCGCCCGCGAAGTTGACCGATCCGCAGGTCTGTCCGCCGGTGCTCGGCTGATAGACGGCCCTGCCCGCACACCGTGCGAAATCGTTGTCGGTCAGGTTCATCGTGCTCGAACCCACCGAAGTGGAGTTGGCGCACGGGTAGATCATGTACCCCCCGCCGGCGACGAGGTCATCGGTCATCGTCAGGTGGTTCTCACACGCTCCGCTGCTGGTCGGGGGATAGGTGTCGCCGAACACGGTCGCGGTCGAGTACTGGGTGTTGAGCAGCGTGGACCCCGTGATCGTCACCGCCGACTCGGTGAAGTAGACGTCTTCGTCGTGGGCGCCCGGGGGCGTCGCGTTGACGAGCAGGTAGCTGGAGGAGATCGTGCTTCCGTTGCTCAGTCCCACCGCGTCGCTGGTGTTCTCCAGCAGATCGTGGTCCAGCAGCGAGTCCGGGGGCGCGTCGACGAGCTCGCCGACCGCCTCGGTGGTGGCGTTGGCGCCCATGATCGTCGAGTTGAGGATCCTCATGCCGGTCGCCGAGGAGTCCCCGATCAGCGCCGTGCTCTGGCCGTTGTCGTCTCCGTTGTAGATCATGCAGGAGTGACTCAGGGTGAACCCGGTCGCCCCGCCGGAGACATAGACCATGGTGGAGCCGAGATTGACGCCGGCCAGCGTCACCCCGGGTGAATCGATGTTCAGGACGCCGGTCGAGCTGTTGAAGCTGGTGCCGGCCGGAGGTGCGGAGGTGTTCAGCGCGGGCAGGGCGGCGCAGTTGCCGGCGCCGACGTCGCTGGAGCTGGGGTAGCCACACGCCGCCGGGGACGCGTAGCAGTTGAGCGTCTGGGGGGCGGGGGGCGGCGGCGGCGCGGTGACGGTCGCCGTCGGGGCGGAGTCGGCGGTGGCGGTGCCGGCCGCGTTGCGCGCGGTGACGGCCACGCGCAGCGTGTGACCGACGGCGGTCGCGGGGACGGTGTAGGTCGCGAGCGTCGCGCCGGCGATGTTGACGCACGACGCGGCGGCGGCGGCGGCGCAACTCTGCCACTGGTAGAGGTAGGACGTCGGATCCCCCGACCAGGCGCCGACCACTGCGCTCAGCGCGTCACCCTGCACCGCCGCGCCGGTGACGAACACGGAACCCTCGAGGGCGTAGGTCAACGACCCGCCGAGCCGCCAGGCGACCGTGGTGAGCAGGCCCGCCTCGCTCCGCACGGGTGCATCGCCGGTGTTGACCAGCACGAAACTGCCTGTGCCATAGGTGCATTTGCTCTCCCCGG
>CAZZYU010000009.1:49781-55106 GCA_964658375.1 uncultured Acetobacteraceae bacterium
CGCCGTCTGGTTCACCGGCGGACCGGGGGTGTGCGTCGGTCGCCTGGCGACCGGGGCGGACACCCGCAGGGTCCGGCGGATGGTCGAGCGGCGGTGCAGCGCGTCGGTCATCGTCAGCGAGACGCGGACGCGGCCGGCCGCGGGAAACGAGGTGGTGACCGAGGCGCGCGACCTCAGGCGCCTGACCCGGGCGCCTCGGGCGATTTGCCACGCGTAGCGACACGGACCCGCGTCACAGCGAGACGCGCGCAGGCGCACCGTCACCCCGGGGGTCAGATGCGCCGGTGAGTAGGTGAAGCCGGTACGGCGCCGCGCGGGGACGGCGATCGTCGAGCTCAGTCGCGAGTACGCCGATCGACGGCGGCGGCGATAGACGGCGACCACGACGGCGCGCAGGCGGTGACGGACATCCCGGGCGCCGATCCGGATCCGGTCGCGGTGCGCGTGCGCGATCCATCGACACCGGCGGCCCCGGCGGTCGCACCGCTGCCAGCGGTACACGTAGCGGCGCGGGGTTGCGCGCCACGATCCGTGGGCGACCGACAGCGTGTGCCCGTAGACGGCCGCGCCGTGCAGCGCAGCTCGGGGCGAGACGCGCGCCCCTCGTCGATGGCTACCGGGATGGGCAGCCCCGGCCGGAGCCGCGACCGCCAGCGCGACCGCGACGCCTGCCGCCATCGCGAGGGCGAGCGCTGCCGTTGTCATCCGTCCTCCGCGCATCCGTGCTCCTTGTCTTCATCCGTTGCCGCCCCGGTGCCACCGGCCCCGGGGAGCATTTCAGATCCCGGGTGGTGGCACGGCTGCGCCCCGGCTGAACTTCGGACGACGCTGGCGATGCCGCAGCCCGGCTGAACGCCGGATCAATAGTGTTGGGAGAGGATCGAAAGGAGCGATATGGCGTACCGGTTCGGAGCCGACGAGGATGTGCGTGACGCGATCGTTCGCTGCGCGCGCGAGCAGCTGGACCACGCCGTGAGCGAGCTCAGTGAGCGGATCGGGGAGGATCCCGTCGCCGCGGTGCACGAGGCGCGTAAGGCGGTCAAGAAGCAGCGGTCGCTGCTGCGTCTGTCGCGCGGGGCGATGGCGCCCCGGCAGCGCCGACGCGAGAACCGCGCGTCGCGTGAGGCAGCCCGCGGCCTGTCTGACGCCCGGGACGCCGACGTGATGGTCCAGACCCTCGACCAGCTGGCCGAGCGCTACGCGGGCCACTTGCCCGAGAGCACGTTCGCCGCGGTCTCCGGGCGCCTTCAGGCGGGGCGCGACCGGCAGCGGGCCCGGACGACCGGCTCCGCGCTGGACGATCGCGCGGTCCGGGAGCTCGGCGGGGCGCGCCTGCGCGTCGATGACTGGACGTTTCGACAGGGCGGATGGAAGGCGATCGAGCCCGGCCTGATTCGCTCCTACCGTCAGGGCAGGACAGCGTGGCGACGCGCTCAGCACGAGCCGTCGCTGGAGGATCTGCACGCGTGGCGCAAGCGTGTGAAGGACCTCTGGTATCAGCAGCGGCTGCTGGCGCCGATCTGCGGTCCGACGGCGGCGGGTCAGGCCAAGGACGCGCACCGACTGGCCGACCTGCTCGGTGATGATCACGATCTCGGCGTGCTGCGCCAGACGCTGACCGGCGAACCCCTCGACGTCGCGGTCGATCTGATCGCCGTGGTCAGGCTGATCGACCACCGCCGCGAAGAGCTCCAGACTCAGGCGATCCGCCTCGGTGGACGGGTCTACGCCGAGACGCCCAAGGCGTTCAGGCAGCGGATGCGACGCTGCTGGAAGGCGGGGCGGGCCGAGCGACGTCCTCGCCCGGGTCATCCTCCCGACCGACCGGCTCACCGGTCGTCGGGACCGGGCACGACGAGCCCCGTCTCGTAGGCCACGACGACGGCCTGAGCGCGGTCGCGCAGACCGAGCTTTGAGAACACCCGGCTCACGTGGGTCTTGATCGTGTTCTCGCCGAGGACGAGCTCGGAGGCGATCTCGGCGTTGGAGCGGCCGCGGGCGATCAGCCGCAGGACCTCCAGCTCCCGCGCGGTGAGGTCGGCCAGCCGCTGCGGCGCCGCCGTGTCGTCGGGCCGCGCGGCGGCCGTGAAGCGCTCCACCAGCCGCCGCGTGATCGCGGGCGCCAGCAGCGCCTCGCCGGCCGCCGCGACGCGGATCGCGTCAAGCAGCCGGTCGGCGGGCGCGTCCTTGAGCAGGAACCCGCTGGCGCCGAGACGCAGCGCGTCATAGACGTAGCGCTGGACGTCGAACGTGGTGAGCATCACCACCGCGGTCGTCAGCTCCGCGTCGCCCAGGATCGTCTCGGCCGCGCGGAGACCGTCGAGGCCGGGCATGCGGATGTCCATGAGCACGACATCGGGCCGGCGCCGGCGCACGATGTCGATCGCGGCCCACCCGTCGCCCGCGTCCCCGACGACGCGCAGGTCGGGCTCGGCGTCGATGATGATCCGAAACCCGGTGCGCAGCAGCGCCTGATCGTCGGCGATGACGACCGTCGTCTTCCGGGTCTCGGTCGCGTCGGGCGCCGCCCCGCCGGCCGCGAACACGGGCACCGTCCGGCGCAGCTCGGCGACCCGCACCCCGCCGGCGGGCCGCAGCAGATCCGCCACCGCTCGTCCCGCGAGGTGGGCGACCGCCTCGGTGACCAGCGCCTGCCCGGGCTCGGCCGCGTCACAGATCCGCTCGGCGACGTCGACCGCGACGGCCGGCTCGCCCGCGTCGACGCCCACCCGGACGGCGATCGCCTCGCCGGCGCCGACGAGCGCCGCCGCCGCCCGCACGGCGTCCGCGGGCGCGTCGAAGGCGGCGACCACGCGGTCGGGCGAGAGCGACTCGCCGCCGTGGGATGAGATCACCCCGTCGGCCCCCGGTCCGGTCTCGGCGGCCACCAGCACCGTTCGCATCTCGCTCATGTGCGCATCATGGCGCCGGCGGATGAGTGCGGCGGTCCGACCACGGGGTGACAGCGCGGTGAAAGCTCATCCCGGACGGTGACGACACCACGCCCGGGGCCGGCGACAGTGGTCAGCGTCAACTCACTTGTCAACGAGGAGCTACTTCGAGATGATTTCTCTCATGCCCACCCAGGGCCCGCGCATCGCGCGCCGCGACGTCGCCATCGCCGTGCTGTTCGCCCTCATCGGCTTGCCGTTCATCGGCTTGCAGAGCGGCCACCACGGCGAGACGTTCGGCCACGCCCGTCCCGTGATGGGCGTGCTCATCCTGCTCGCCCTCGTGCCGGTGCTGTGGCGCCGGCGAGCTCCGCTGCTCGCGGCGGCGGGGACGTTGGTCGGCACCGGCATCCACGTCGCCGTCTACGGCGACATCACCCGGTGCGGGCTGATGCTGCCGCTGCTGTTCGTCGAGGGCTTTGCCGTCGCCGCCTGGCTGGAGCGCCGCGACGCGCTCGTCGGCCTGGCGATCGTGCTCGGATCCGGCGTCGTCTGCCTGTCTGACGACGCGTCCGCGGGCTGGAGCGGCCTCACCGTCGCAGTCCCGGTCACGCTCGCCGTCTGGCTCATCGGGCGCGTGGTCCGCTCACGCAGCGCGATGGTCAGCGACCTTCGTGAGCGCAACGCGCAGCTGCGCGCCCAGCGTGAGACCAACGCCGTGCTTGAGGTGGAGAGCGATCGCGTACGGCTCTCGGCCGAGCTCGACGAGCTGCTGCGCACCCGCCTGTCGGAGCTGACCCAGCTGGCCGAGGCCGGAGCGCAGGACGGGGACACCGGCCCGGCGCTGGAGCGGATCGAGACCGA
Source organism: uncultured Acetobacteraceae bacterium (assembly GCA_964658375.1). GTDB lineage: Bacteria > Actinomycetota > Thermoleophilia > Solirubrobacterales > Solirubrobacteraceae > Palsa-465. Next base: position 53,537 of record CAZZYU010000009.1, read on the forward strand.
GAGCCGCGCGACGCTGGAGCAGATGCGGGCCGTCGTGGGCCTGCTGCGCGACGGAGACGCCGCGGAGACCGAGCCCCAGCCGACGCTCGCCCACCTCGACGCGCTGCTGCTCACCGAGAAGGGCCGAGACGCCCGCCTGACGGTCACCGGCGAGCCGCGGATGCTGCCGGCCGGCCTGGAGCTGTCGGCCTACCGCGTCGTCGAGCATCTGCTCGGCGCCACCGGCGAGGGGCCGGGGGTGGAAGTCCACGTCGACTTCGGGACCGACGCGCTGCAGGTGACGGTGAGCGGCCCGCTGCGAGGAGGACGCCGTCGCACCGAGGCCGCCTATGACCGCGCGCGGGAGCGGCTGGCGCTGCATCACGGCAGCCTGGAGGCCGTGATCGCGGGCGGGAGCACGCGGGCGACCGCGGCCCTGCCGGTGCTCGTGACCGCATGATCCGCCGGGCCGCCGCGCCACCGTTCGTGCTCGGCGCGGCGGCCGTCAGCTGTGCCCTGCTCGTCACCGGCTCGCTGCAGGGAGGAGACATCACGTGGATGCTCCTGATCCTGCCCGTCGTGACATTTCTGGCCGGCTGCGCCCCCGCGCGGCCGGTCGGAGCGGTGTCGGCCGCGCTCGTGCTCGGTGGCGTCATCGCGGCCCAGCTCATCCACTACGACGACGACTCACTCGTCCCGGAGATCATGCTCCCGCTCACCCTCTACGCGGCCGGCCTGGCGCTGCAGGGCCGCGAGGCGCTCGCCGGCCGGCTGGCTGCGCAGGCCGACGAGCTGACGGTCGAGCGCGACGCCTACGCCCGCTTGTCGGTGCGCTACGAGCGAGGCCGGATCGCCGCCGAGCTGCACGACGTCGTCGCCCACGCGATCTCGGTGATGGTCGTGCAGGCCAGCGCCGGCCAGCGGCTGGCCGTCCGCGAGCCCGCCCGGGCCGCGGAGACGTTCAGCGTCATCGCCACCGCGGCCCGCCAGGCCCAGGCCGACCTCGACCGCCTCGCCGACCTGCTCGCCCAGGACGCGGCCTCCGACGAGGGCGCCGACCTCGGCCTGATCCGGGAGATCGTCGACACCGCCGCCGCCTCGGGACTGCCGGTCACGCTGCGGATCTCCGGCGACACCGCCGACGTCTCGGCCCCCGTCGCCCATGCGGCCCTGCGAGTCGTGCAGGAGGGGCTGACCAACGCGCTGCGCTACGCCCCGGGGGCGACCGTAGAGGTGACGGCCGAGGTGCGCCCGGGTGCGCTTGAGCTGTCGGTCATCAACAGCAGACCGACGGCCCCGGCGCGACTTGGACTCGGCTCGGGACGCGGCTTGACGGGCCTGCGCGAGCGGGTGAACGCCCATGGGGGCAGATTGGACGCAGGACCTGAGCACGATGGCGGGTGGAGCGTGCGCGCCTCGATCGCCTGCTGAGCGCTGCAACATCAGACGAGGTGTCAGACAACTCCTGACTCCCACTCATGCGTCATCGGTGAAGCCTCGGCATCGGAAGGTGACCGCCTTGCGCCGGGCAGGGTTTTCACATTTGCCCCCGGCGCTATGCTCGAGACTTACTTAGCGCGTCGCTCCAGAC
>CAZZYU010000009.1:55206-57434 GCA_964658375.1 uncultured Acetobacteraceae bacterium
TTCACATTTGCCCCCGGCGCTATGCTCGAGACTTACTTAGCGCGTCGCTCCAGACCCCGGTGGCGCAGATGAAGGCGAGTCTGGAGCTTCGATGCGGATTGATCACGACAACAGCGGCCCGTGGGCCGTGGCGTGTGCGCAGAGCCAGCCGTCGGGCGGCAGCGATCATGGCGAGTGAGGAACTCGCGGACGTGCTGAGCGAGTTCGCTCGCACGATGGTGACCGACTTTCCGATCCAGGGGATTCTTGATCATCTCGTCGAGCGGATCGTCGAGATCATGCCGGTCACCGCCGCTGGGGTGACACTTATCTCACCCGGTCTGCAACCGCGGTACATCGCCGCGTCCAATGACTCGGCGTTGCGCTATGAGCAGTTGCAGACCGAGATGGGTGAAGGACCCTGCCTGGCCGCGTATCGCACAGGTCACTCGATCTCCGTACCGGATCTCAACACCGAGAGCCGCTTTCCGACGTTCGCACCGCGGGCCCTGGCGGCCGGTTTGGCGGCGGTGTTCACCTTCCCGTTGCGCCACGGAGATCTGTGTCTGGGGGCGCTTGACCTCTACCGTGACACGCCCGGAGACCTGTCGCCCGATTCCATGGGAGCCGCTCAGACGCTGGCCGACGTCGCGGCGGCGTACCTGATCAACGCCCAGGCCCGCTCCGATCTGCAGAGCTCATCCGACCTGTCGCGCGAGGCAGCCCTTCACGACGCGCTGACCGGGCTGCCCAACCGCACCATGATCCTGGAGATGCTTGACCACGCTTTTCGCCGAAGCCGCCGGTCGGGCAAGACCTCGGCGTTGTTCTTCATCGACCTTGACCGCTTCAAGGTGATCAACGATACGTACGGTCATCAGACCGGCGACGCGCTCCTGAAAGCCGTGGCCGAACGGCTCACCAGCGCGCTGCGGCCCGCAGACAGCCTGGCGCGGCTCTCCGGCGATGAGTTCGTCGTGCTCTGCGAGGACCTTGATGACGCGTCACAGGCCGATGCCATCGCCGTCCGCTTTGACAGCGAGCTCGCTCGCCCGTTTGACCTGTCGGGACTGGAGCTCAACATGACCGCCAGCATCGGCATCGCCCTCACCGATCACGGTCTCAACTCGGCCGAGGATCTGCTGCACAACGCCGATCTCGCGATGTATCACAGCAAGCGCAACCGGGTCGGCGGCGATCACGCCCTTGATCTACGCCAGCTGCACATCGCCGAGCATCAAGCCGGACTGGCACGGAGTCTTCCGGGAGCGGAGGATCGCGATGAGCTTCATGTCGAATACCAGCCGATCGTCAATACCCTCGACGGGCGCGTCACCGCCGTCGAGGCGCTGCTGCGCTGGACCCACCCCGCCCGGGGGCTTGTCGCGCCCACCGTGTTCATACCGTTCGCGGAGCAGTCAGGGCAGATCATCGAGCTCGGTCAGTGGATCCTGCAGCGGGCCTGGACAGACCACCACCTGTGGCATCGCCCGGGACCCGAGGGGATCGGCATCTCGGTCAACGTCTCCGCGCACCAGTTCATGTCCGTGGGATTCACGGCCGCCGTGGCGAGTGTGCTCGAGAGCGCACCCACTGATCCTGGGCTGCTCACCCTGGAAGTGACCGAGAGCGTCTTCGTCAGAGACGAGCAACGCGCCCGCGTCGTGCTCGCTCAGCTGAAGGACCTCGGCGTCAGGCTCGCCCTGGATGATTTCGGAACCGGCTACTCGTCGTTGGGCTACCTCAACACGCTGCCGATCGACACCATCAAGATCGACCCCACCTTCGTCGCCAAGCTCACCCAGCACCCCGGCAGCACGGCGATCGTGACCTCGATCATCCAGCTCGCCCACAATCTCGGGATGAGCGTCACCTGCGAGGGGGTCGAGACCGTTGCGCAGTACCACCAACTCATGAGGCTCGGCTCCGACTCCTGTCAGGGCTTCTACTTCGCCAAGCCGATGCCCGCCTCCAGCCTCCGCGCCCTCCTCCAAAATCAGGATGACGGCCACCCGCAGCACCTTCCCGTCCAGCTGCTGGCCGGCGGCGCGTAGCGACACAAGTCGTGCCGAGCGCGGCGCGGGACACAACCCCTGATCTGCGTGCTGCTTTGAACTTCGGGTCCGTCCCGCCGACGAAGCGTCCGCGAGCAGATCATGGGTTACGCCCCCCGCCGCCCGGCGCTCGGCCGCCCTGCCCGGGCTCGCAGCCGCACCCCAGGCGCCTATTCGTGCGCTGACGACGAGTGC
>CAZZYU010000010.1:0-11342 GCA_964658375.1 uncultured Acetobacteraceae bacterium
CACCGATGCAGTCGCCGGCGCCCGCGACCCGAATGGCCCCCTCAACGGCCTCGATGGCGAGCGGAGGCAAGAAGCCACCCAACTGCATCAAGGGTAAGCTCTGCGGGATGAGTTGCATCAAGGCGACGGACGTCTGCCACAAGCCGGCGTAGTCGGCCGTTCGTCGCAGCCGAAGATCGACGGATGTGCAACAGATATGGCTACCTCGCCCCCGTGACCCGCCTGGCTGACGAGTTCAGCCAAACCCGCATCCCGCTCGTCTTCAAGGACGGGGCGATTCCGAACGTCGAGCCGCGCGAACACATCCGGCCGACGAACCACGCGCCGATCATCCGGCCGCTCGATGCGACCGACCCCTTCGTCGGCGTCGAGCTGGTCGAGCTGCTCGTCGACGAGGTCGACGATGAGGTCGACGACGTCGAGGAGGTGGTGTGCGACGCGTTGGCGCAGTCGCGGGCGGCGAGCGCCTTGACGGTCGATGCCCCCTGGCCGAGATTACGCACCAGCGTCTGGTTGACGCTGGGGGGCAGGTCCGACAGCGTGTTGTTGAGCGTGTTGGCCGCGCTGGCAGCCTGGGTGCAGGAGCCGGCGTTGACCGCCTGGGTGATCGCGCTCAGCTGCGAGGCGATCGTCGAGCTCTCGTCGGCGGACAGCAGGCTGCTGCTGTCGCCGCAGGCGACGACAAAAGCAGCCGCGAACCCGAGGCCGCCGGCCATCAGTGCACGCGAGCCGAACCCCATCTGGCGGCTGACTCTAGAGGCTGGACCGATTACCTTCACGTTAGGTTCCAAGGCTCCCTATTGCCCGTATTGCAGGCGTTCCGCGAGCGAATCGGGCAGCCGCGCGGCGCGGATCGCCGCCGCCGCGCCGGCGATGTCGTAGTCGATCCGATGGTGGGTGGCGGTCCACTCGTCGAGATCGAGCTCCAGCCATGCGGCGCGCGGGTCACCGTCGCGCGGCTGCCCGACGCTGCCCGGGTTGATCAGCCATTCGCCGTCGCCGATGTCCAGGTGCTGACCGTCGGATCGCGTATCGCCGGTGGCCGCCACGCCGGGGAGGCGAGCGAAGAACAGTGCCACGTGCGAGTGGCCCACGAGCGACACCCGCCGGGCCTGGACGTCGAGGCACAGCTCGGCCTGCAGGGGCGAGAGGACGTATTCCCACACCGGATCGCGAGGACTGGCGTGGTAGAGGGCGACCTCCGCGGTGACCCCCTCGGGCGTGAGCGAGAGCAGGTACTCCAGCGTGTCGTCGCGGATCTGCTCGCGCGTCCACGTGGCGGCGAGCGCGGCGCCGCGGGAGAACTGCTCCAGCGGGATCGTGCCCCGAACGCCGAGGTCGTGGTTGCCCGCCAGCGAGATCGATGTGTGGGCGCGCGCCAGGTCGACGCAGGCGTCGGGCTCCGCGCCGTAGCCGACGAGATCGCCGAGGCTCCAGGTCTCGGTGCAGGCCGAATCGGCGATCGCCTGCAGCACCGCCTCGAAGGCGTGCCGGTTGCCGTGGATGTCGGAGACGACGGCGATGCGCATCTCTACAGTCTCCACGGTGAGCGGACATCCACGCGTTCGCGTCCTCGGTCCGATGCTGCTCGTGGCCGTCGCCGCGGAGGCCGGTCGGCGCCTGCTCACCCCCCGCACGCCGATCACCGCGCCGGTCGCGATCGACGTGCGCGACTACTTCTCAGCGCCTGAGATCGCGCGCGGCCGTGACTTCGCCCGCCCCCAGCGTCGGCTCGCCCTGGCCGGTTCGGCGCTCGAGCTCGGGATGCTCGTGCGCTTGACGCGCCGCCCGCCCGCAGCGCTGACGCGCCGGTGGACGCGTCCGGCCGCCGGCGGCGCGGTGGGAGCGATGGGCCTGTCGCTGGCGCTCGCGCTGCCGGGCCTGCCGGTGGGCGCGCTGCGGCGCCGGCGCGCGATCGCGGTCGGGCTCGACACCCAATCCTGGGGCGGCTGGGCGTCGGACCTCGGCAAGGCTCTGACCATCCAGCTTGCCTTCAGCGCAGCCGCGGGTGGTGCCGTGGTCTCGGTCACGCGACGCTATCCGCGCACCTGGTGGATACCGGTCTCACTCGGGTCGATCGTGCTCGGCGCGGGGCTCGGAGCGCTCGCACCGGTGCTGCTGGACCCGATCTTCAACGACTTCGAGCCGCTGCCCGAGGGCGAGACGCGCTCCGACGTGCTCGCGCTCGCCCGCGAGGCCGGGGTCCGGGTCGGCGAGGTGTACTCGATCGATGCCAGCCGCCGCACGACTGCGGCCAACGCCTACGTCACCGGTCTGGGCCCGACCAAGCGGGTCGTGCTCTATGACACGATGCTCGACCGCTACAGCCGCGACGAGGTCCGCCTCGTCGTCGCCCACGAGCTCGGCCACCTGCGTCATCGCGACGTCCCGCGCAACGTCCTGTATGCGGCGATCGTCGCGCCCGTGGTCGCCTGGGGCGTGCAGGGGGCTGCCGGCGCGCTGGCGGGCGACGCGACGGGCGCCCGGCGCGCCGACGGGGCGGTCTCGCCGGCGATGCTGCCCGCGTTGACGCTGGCCGCGGGGCTGGTCAGCGCCCCGCTGGGTCCGATCGGCGCCCGTCTGTCACGGGCGATGGAGCGTCGCGCCGACGAGTTCTCGCTGCAGCTGGCGGGCGCTCCGGAGGCGTTCATCTCCTTCGAGCGGCGCGTCGCGCTGCAGAACCTCGCCGACCTGGAGCCCCGGTGGCTGGCCCGTCAGCTCGCCAGTCATCCGCCGACCGATGAGCGGATCGGCGCCGCGCTGGCCGTCGCCCGGGACGCAGCTCCCGGGGGCGTCTAATCCTCGTCCGGTGCTCTGACGACCACCACGCAGTTCTGGCCGCCGAAACCGAAGGCGTTGGCGGCGGCGACGCGGACTGGCGCGGAGCGCGCCTGCAGTGGCACGTAGTCCAGGTCGCACTCCGGATCGGGCGTGTCGAGGTTGATCGTCGGCGGGAGCACCCCGTCGCGGATCGCGAGCAGGCAGACCATCACCGACAGGGCGCCCGCGGCCCCGATCAGGTGGCCCACCATCGACTTCGGCGAGCTGGCGGGCACGCCGTCGGCGGCGTCGCCGAGCGCGACGCGGATCGCGCGCGTCTCCGCGATGTCGTTGGCATGGGTCGCGGTGCCGTGGGCGCACATGTAGTCAAGCTCCTCGGCGGCGACGCCCGCGTTGCCCAGCGCGTTGGAGATCGCCCTGGCCGCATAGGTGCCGGTCGGCTCCGGGGCGGCCATGTGGAACGCGTCGCAGGTGAGCGAGCCGCCGGCGACCGTCCCGTACGGCGTCGCGCCACGGGCGGCGGCGTGGGCGGCGGACTCCACGACGAACACGACGGCCGCCTCGCCGAACACGAAGCCGGTCCGGTCGGCGTCGAACGGGCGGCTGACCGTCGCCGGCTCGGCGTCGGACTCCGACAGCGGGCCCATCAGCGAGAGCGTCGCGAACATCGAGCGGCTGATGCCGGCGTCGGTGCCGCCGCAGACGACGATGTCGGCCTCGCCGGTGAGGATCAGGCGTCGCGCCTCCAGCAGCGCATAGGTACCGCTCGCGCACGCGAGCGCGCTCGCGTTGACCGGCCCGTGGATGCCGAGGTCCATCGCGACCTCGCAGGCCGGCATGTTGGGGATCGCCGTCGAGATGAGAAACGGGCTCAGCTCCCGCGGCCCGTGCTCGATCATTCCCGTGATGTTCGCCTCGATCTCGGGCCACCCGGTGACCGCGGAGTTGATGACGACCCCGGTGCGCTCGGATTCCGCGGCCGCGTCGAACGCAGCGTCGGCGACCGCCTCACGGGCGGCGACGACCGCGAGCTGGGAGAAGCGCGCGGTGCGCCGCGCCTTCTTGGCCCCGAGGTGTGCCTCGGCGTCAAAGCCGAGGACCTCCCCGGCGACGCGCACCGGCAGATCGGAGGCGTCAAAGGACTGGATCGGTCTGATGCCCGAGCGGCCTGCCACCAGACCGGCCCAGGTCTCCGGCGCGGTGTGGGCCAGGGGTGTGACTGCTCCGATCCCGGTGATCACCGGGTCGGCGCGATGATCTGACGCGGGGCTCACGGGCGCTGCAACAGCCCGTCGGCGGCGTCACGCGCCGCCATTTCCCGCACCTGGTAGTGCACCTTCTTGCCGGTCGCCGTCATCGGCAGCTCGGAGACGAACCGGTAGGCGCGCGGACGCTTGTAGGGCGCGAGCATCGGATGACCGTGGCAGTGGGCCTCGCAGGCGGCGGCGTCAAGCGCCGGATCGGAGGCCACCACGTAGGCGACGACGAGCTCGCCCCAGCGTTCGTCGGGCAGCCCGACGACGCAGGCGTCGGCGATGCCGGGGTGCTCGACGAGCACGGCCTCGACCTGGGTGGGGTGCACGTTCTCGCCGCCGGAGATGATCATGTCGTCCTTGCGCCCGACGATCGTCACGTACTCCTCGTCGTCCCAGGTCGCCAGGTCGCCGATGTACAGCCAGCCGTCGCGGAACCGCTGGGCCTGTTCCTCGGGCTGGTGGACGTAGGCGTAGCCGGACTTCACCGAGCGGACCGCGACCTCGCCGACCTCGGTGCCGTCACGGGCGACGTGATCGTCTGGCTGGGCGAGGTGATCGTCGTAGATGCGGACGACCGCGACGTCGTCATCGGTACACGACCGTCCCGCCGAGCCGGCGTGCGCGGGGAGGTCGTCGGGACGCAGGAAGGTGTTCCAGAACGCCTCGGTGGTCCCGTAGCCGTTGAAGATCCGGGGCGTGAGCGTCTCCTGGTAGCGCAGGCAGGCCGCGCGATCCAACGGCGCGCCCATGGTGACGATCCCGCGCAGGCTGGACAGGTCGCGCGGGCGGGCGCTCTGCTCGGCGCACAGCAGCGCGAGATTCGTGGGGGCTCCGATCAGAAAGGTCAGCTCCCGCTCGGCCACCCAGTCCAGGACCGTCGCGGGATCGAACTGGCGCAGCGCCACCGCCTCGGCGCCGACGTAGAACACGGGGTTGGGCCCGCCCGAGTACAGGCCGCCGCGGTGAAACCACGGTGTCATGTTGAGCGTCCGGTCCTGCGGCGTGAGCGGGAAGTGCATGATCACGTCGTGGGCGGAGAGCACCTCGACGACGCTTGAGAGCGACACGCCCTTGGGCATCCCGGTTGTCCCGGAGGTGTACAGGCGCGTCGTCTCGTCGTAGGTCGTCGCGCTCTCGGGAGGCTCGGGGTCGGCCGCCGGGTCCCCGCGGGCGAGCAGCTCGTCGAAGGCGATCGCCGGCGTGGCCGCGCCACCCGAAGGGGCGCCCGGTTCACCGACGGCGCACAGCAGGCCCGGCTGGTGCTCGGCGAGCGTGATCGCCTGCGCCGCGGTGCGCGCCAGCGTCTCGTCGAACACGAACGCGGTCGGCTGGCTGTCATCGATCACGTGAGCGACCTCGCCGGCCGAGAGCCGGAAGTTGATCGGCGTGGCGATCGCCCCCAGTCGCTGTGCGGCGACCCACAGCAGCGCGAACTCCGGGCCGTTGAGCAGCGAGAAGACGATCGACTGCCCGGGCCTGACCCCGGCGCCGCGCAGCGCGTCGGCAAGCCGCCCGGCATCGGACCACAGCTGGGCGTAGGTCCACCGGCGGCCGCTCGCCGGGTCGCTGAGCGCGGGGCGCTGCGCGAAGCGGTGGCTGTTGCGGCGGACCCCGGCCAGATAGGTGAAATGGTGCTCGAACACGTCGCGGAACGCGGTGGCGTCGTAGCGATACGGCGCGGCCAGGCGACCCGCCCGGGTGGTCGTGGTCACTGGGCGGACCCGGCCGAGACCGCGGCGGCCCCGCCACCCGCACGGATGGGCAGCCGGGCGTTGACCTCGGCCAGCCGCTCGTACTGGGTGAGGGTGTCGGTTCCCAGCGTGAGCAGGAGGATCTCCGACACGCCGACGGCAAGGTATTCGTTCAGGCGCGCCACGGCGCCGTCGATGCTATCCAGCAGCGTCCAGCGCTCGACCGCGTCCAGGCCCATCCGGTACTGGCCGCGCAGATGCGCCTCGGCCTGGGCACGGCCGGCGTCGCGGTCATCGTCGATGCGCACGAGCTGCAGCAGGGCGGTTTGCGGGCAGGGGCGGTCGTGCTCGAGCGCCATCTCGGCCAGCTGGGCCGAGCGCTCCGCGACCTTGGCGGGCGACAGCCACATCGGCAGCCAGAGATCGCCACAGCGCGCCGCGCGCCGGAGCGCAGGTTCCCCGCGGCCGCCGACGTAGATCGGCGGCGTGGCCGCCATCGCGGGGGCCAGCGCCGGGGAGTGCACGTCCACCGCGCGCCCGTGGTGCTCGACCGGTCGGCCGGTGAGCAGGTCGGGCAGCACGGTGAGCGAGTCGTCAAGCAGCGCTCCGCGTCGCGTGACCGGCACCCCGGCAGCCGTGAACTCCTCCGGGAACTCGCCGCCGACGCCGACGCCGAGGCGCAGCCGGCCGGGTCCCGCCAGGTGGTCGATCGTCGCCAGCTGCTTGGCCGCCCACGCGGGCGCGCGCAGACCGAGCAGCATCACGCTGAAGCCCAGCCCGATGCGCTTGGTGACCGCCGCCGCGGCGGCCAGGCACGCGGGGGCATCGAGTCCGGGGGCGGGGCAGGCGAGGTGGTCGCCGGCCCACGCGGCCGCGAACCCCAGTTCCTCAGCCAGTCGCGCGGCCTGCACGATCGGCAACCGCGCGCCGGTGCGCTGGGGGTCGAAGCTCGGCAGCAGGACGCCGCAGACGGCAGACGGGGGCACGGCGGACGCGGGTACTGCGGACACGTCGCGGCCCGGCTAGGCCTCGTCGTCGTCGGTGTACTCAGAGGCCGCGGGTCCGGTGCCGGTGGTGCCACCGGGCCCGTACTCGGGCAGGTTCTTGATGTCCTCCCGGGCGTTCCACTTGGAGAAGTTGTCCTGCATGGCGTCGATCAGCTCGCGCATGAACTTGGGCGACAGGTTGACCCGTGACACGACCACCCCTGGGATCTCCTCGTCCTCCACCTCGTGGTCGACGCGGGCGAAGGTGATCGTGAACTCGTAATCGGAGTGGCTGACGTTGGCGAAATTGGAGTAGACGCCCGCCATGATGTCCGGCGAGAAGTGGATGTTGATGTGTCGCTCGGGCTGATTCGGATCGCTCATATGCCCGTAGTATCTCACCGTGCGGATCGTCGTCGTCGCCGTGGGCCGGCTGCGCCCTCCGTTCGCCGACGACGTCCAGCACTACCAGAAGCTGCTCGCCGGCCACACGCGACTGGAGCTGATCGAGGTGCGCGAAGACGCGCAGGTCGCCCGGCGGCTCCCCGCGCGGGCGTTCGTCTCGCTCCTCGACGCCGGCGGCGAGACCCACGATTCGGTCGGCTTCTCGGGGTGGCTCGCCGAGCGACGGATGAGCGGGCGGGACCTCTGCTTCGTGATCGGCGGCCCGTTCGGCGGGCTCAAGCTCGACAGCGCCGAGCACCGGCTGTCACTCGGCCCGATGACGTTTCCCCATCAGCTCGCCCGGGTGCTGCTGCTCGAGCAGCTCTACCGCGCGCACAAGATCATCGCCGGAGAGCCGTATCACTACTGAGGCCGTCGGGACGAAGGGCGTCGATACGCTGACGGGGTGACCTCCGAATGCTCGCCGACGACCGGCAGCTCGGCGTGAGCGCGGTGACCCGTTCGGGTCGCGGTGCCGCGCCCGACCCGCTTGACGCGCTGCGCGACGCGGTGCACGGCGTCGCGGTCGAGCTGCGTGGGGGCGGGGACCCGCCGGTTCCGGCGGGCCTGAAGGTCGAACGGCCCAAGCGCGCCGGGCAGGGCGACTACTCGACCAACGTCGCGATGCTGCTCGCCCCCGCGCTCGGGGCCGCTCCCCGCGAGATCGCGGCGTCGGTGGGCCAGGCGCTCACCGAACGGCTCGGCGACGCGGTCGTCGGCTTCGAGGTCGCCGGCCCGGGGTTCGTCAACCTCACGATGTCTGACGACTGGTACCGCAGCGCGCTGGGCGCGGTGCTGTCGGCGGGGGAGGAGTTCGGGGGCGGCGGCGCCGGCGAGGCGACCGAGCGGGTGCTGCTGGAGTTCGTCTCGGCCAATCCGACCGGTCCGACCGTCGCCGCCAACGGCCAGTCGGCCGCCTACGGCGACGCGCTCGGGCGGATCCTCAGCCACCACGGCCACGCGGTCGACCGCGAGTACTACATGAACGACGCCGGCTCGCAGATCACCCGGCTGGGGGAGTCGGTGGTCGCCCGGGCGCGTGACGCGGCGGTCCCCGAGGACGGCTACCAGGGCGACTACGTGAGAGAGCTCGCCGAGCAGATCCCGGGTGCCGCGGAGATGACCGGCGAACAGGCCGGGCAGGCCGCGGCCGCGATGCTGCTCGACGGGATCCGGGCGACGCTGGAGCGCTACGGGGTCCACTACGACCGCTTCTTCTCCGAGCGGTCTCTGCACGAGGGCAGTCCGTCGTTCGTGCAGCGGGCGCTGCGCCTCGTCGCCGAGGCCGGACATTCCTATGAGTCCGACGGTGCGCTGTGGCTGCGCACGACGCCGTTCGGCGACGACGCCGACCGGGTGCTGCGCCGCTCCGACGGCGCTCCGACCTACCTCGCGGCCGATCTCGGCTATCTGCTGGAGAAGCTCGAGCACGGCTATGACCGCCAGATCATCCCCGTCGGAGCCGATCACCACGGCTACGTCGCGCGCATGAAGGCGGCCTTCGCGGCGCTCGGCGGCGACGTCGACACGCTCGAGATGCCGTTGCTGCAGTTCGTGCATCTCGTGGAGGGAACGTCGCGGGCGGCGTTCTCCAAACGCCGGGGCGACTTCATCACGCTCGACGAGCTGATCGACGAGATCGGCGTCGACGCCACCCGCTTCTTCATGCTCCAGCGCTCCCACGACCGGACCGTCGATCTCGATCTCGACCTCGCGAAGCGGACCTCGAGCGAGAACCCCGTCTACTACGTCCAGTACGCCCACGCCCGCATCGTCACGATGCTCGGACGGCTGGAGGCCGACCGGGTCAGCGCCGCGCTGGGCGGGCGTGACGGGTGGGGCGACGTCAGCCTCCAGCCCGCCGAGCGCGAGCTGATCAAGACGCTGGTGGCGTTTCCCGACGAGGTCGCCGAGGCCGCCGCGCGGCGCGGGCCTCACCGGATCGCCGCCTACGCGTTGGAGCTCGCCCAGCAGTTCACCGCGTTCTACCGCGACTGCAAGGTCGTCGGCGCGCAACCGGTGACCGTCGAGTCCTTCCGGGTCGCGCTCTCGCAGGCCGCGCGTCAGGTGATCGCCCTGGCGCTGTGGCTGCTCGGCGTCAGCGCGCCGGATTCGATGTCACGCGGCGACGAGCCGGGCTGACGGCGGATCATGCTTCACGCGCGCCAGAGCTCGAGCACCGTCTTGGCGCGGGGTGTGAACGGGATCTGCCCGAGCTTCGGCTCACGTACGTCCTGGGACGCTCAGAGCCCGAGATGCAGCCGCAGCGCCTGGTCGATCGAGGCCATGGCCGCGCTCGGCGCCTGGCCTATCAAGGCGCCGACACGCTGAACCGAGACCGCCCGGACCTGCTCGGCTTGGGCCTTTGAATCGACCCGGAGACCGCCGGTGCCGGCTCGCAGCAGCACTTGAAAGGGATAGATCCGGTCGACGTTGGAGGTGATCGGCACGACCGTCAGCACGCCGCGCCCGAGGCGCTGCGCGGTCCGGTTGGCGTGATCGTTTGACACGATCAGCGCTGGTCGGCGCTTGGCCGCCTCAGATTGCCGGGCCGGGTCGAAGTCCACGACCCGCAGCTCGCCGCGACGCACCGCCTAAAGCCCGTCGCCGGAGGCCTGGTCCCAGAGCCCGGGCTCGCCGACTGTCTCCCACTGCGCCCACGCCTGCTCATAGGCGTCGGCAAGCGCGCTGTCGCGCAGAGTTGTGATCGCCTCATGCACGGCTGCCGACCGGGATCGGTCATTGCGGCGGGCGTACTCGTCGAGAAACTGGACGTCTTCGGCCGGCAGGCTGACACTCACCTTCATACCCCCAATCCTACTATGCTTCCTACTTGGTTCGTTGATTGCCAGAGGCAGAAGTAGCGGTCGGTGGGGTGTGGGTGTACGCGGCGAGCAGTTCGAACAGCGCCCTCCCTGCCAAACCGAGCCCGGCGTCCGAGCTAGCCCTGTCGGGCGACGATGTCGGCGTCCAGGCGCCGCGCGTCGTCGTCGCTGAGCACCGGGCCGGTCGATATCGGCGCGGCAGCGCTCGTGCGAGAGCGGTTGCGCCAGCGCGGGATCGTCAACGCCAGCACGGCGATCCCGAGGACGAGCAGCGCCGCCGGGATCACGTAGACGAGCAGGCTGAAACCGTGGGCCGGCGGCTTGGCGAGCACGGCGGGTCCGTACTGCGCCACCATGTCGCGCTTGATCTGGGACTCGGTCGTGCCGGCCCTGATCAGGTCACGCAGGTACTGGTTCTCGCTGTAGGCCTGAGGCGAGCGCGCGACGGTCAGGCTCTCCCCGCACACGGTGCACATGAACTGCTGCTGCACCTGGGTGAACGAGACCCGGGGCGCCGTTGACGCCGCGACCGCGGGTCCGGCCTCGATCGCCAGCATCAGCGTCGCCGTCAGCAGCGCGATCGTGCGGCGGACGGTCACGCCTTCTCCCGCAGCAACGGGTTGATGTGCTCGTTGATCCACTGCTGGGTGATCGGAGCGCGCTGGAGGGCCTGGATCCGGCCCTGGCGGTTGATGACGAACGTCTCGGGCACCATGAAGGTGCCGAACGACCTCACGAACGAGCCACTGACGTCGCGCAGCACCGGGAAGTGGATCCCGTACTGGCGGTCGAACTGCTCCGTGGAGACGGAGTTGTCCTCGTAGGTGACGCCGACAAAGGTCGCGCCGTGCTTGGCGAGCACCCGCTGCTCCCGGGCGAGCAGGGGGGCCTCGGCGTGACACGGGGGACACCAGGACGCATAGACGTTCATCACGACGACCTTGCCCCGGAAATCGGCGAGGTCCAGCTTCCGGGAGGAGCCGAGCAGCGGCAGCGCGGTTCGATAGCCGGGCGCGGTCGGAAACGCGCCCCGGGCGACCTTGGCGTCGATCGAGGCGGTGTCGGCGTGGCTTGAGACACCAAAGGTCAGGAGGGCGATGATCGCCACGGCTGCGACGGCGACGAGGCCCGGAATCAGGAACCGGCGCATTGCGACATCCATGGTAATCGTCGCCCTCGGTGGGGACGCCGGCCGCCCACGCTCAGGTCCGCTCCCCAGGTGGGAACCATCGAGCTTAGAATCTGCGCAGCGCGGTGGTAGCTCAGTTGGTAGAGCGCAAGCTTCCCAAGCTTGAGGTCGCGGGTTCGAGGCCCGTCCGCCGCTTCCTCGTCGGAGGCCGTCCGTATCACCCGTGATAC